>NZ_JBHVRT010000026.1:0-136361 GCF_042885555.1 Kitasatospora sp. NPDC058048
CCGCCACGGCGGGCCGCCGGCCGGACGCCGCTCAGTACTCGGAGGCGGCGGCGTTCTCGGCGAGGACCGCCCGCAGCCGGGTGGTGCGCGGCTGCGCCGGGCGCTTGGCGACGGCCTGGGCCAGGGCCGGGCCCGCCGCGTGCACCACGGACAGGTGCCGCTCGCCGCGGCTGAAGGCGGTGTAGACCCACTGCCGGGTGAGCGCCGGGGCGGCGTCCTCCGGGAGCACCACGACCGCGCCGGGCCAGCGCCGGCCGAGCGCCTGGTGGACGGTCAGCGCCCAGCCGTGCCGCAGTCGGGCGGCCTCGGCCGGCGGGACGGTCCGGTGCGAGCCGTCCGCGTACTCCAGGTGCAGACCGGCGGCGTCGCCGTCCAGCACCCGGGCCGGGCGGGTGATGCCGGGAGCCGGGGAGTCGACCACCCGGTCGCCCGGGTCGAAGCCGCCGAAGCGGCCGGGGCCGGGGTTGAGCCGGGCCTTGGCGGCGGCGTTCAGCGCGCGGGTGCCGGCCGGGCCGCCGTGGCCCGGGGTGAGCAGCACCACCTGCTCGACCGGGATGCCCAGCGCGCGCGGAATGGAGTCGGTGAGCAGCTGGACGGCGCGGTGGACGGCCTCGCCGGCGTCCTTGGCGGTCAGGATGACCACCTCCTTGTCCGGCGCCTCGACCGGCTGGAGCTCGCCGACGCCGATGCCGGAGACCAGCTCGCCGATCGGGCCGAAGTCCGGGGTGCGGGAGGAGACCGCCGGGCAGGCCTTGGCGGCCAGCAGGTCGGCGAAGAACCGGCCGGGGCCGGCCGACCAGAGCTGGCCCGGGTCCCCGCTGAGCACCAGCCGGGTGCCGTCGGCCAGCGACTCCAGGACGGTGGCGGCCAGTTCGACGTCCAGCAGCGGGGCGTCCAGCACGACCAGCAGGTCCAGGGCGAGCGTGCCGTCCGGGGCGCGGCCGGGGCCGGCGGCACCGGAGAGCAGCTCGGCGAGGGTGACCACGGGGGCCTCGGCGCCGGCTTCCGCCCGGGCGAGTGCGGCGAAGGAATCCCGGCCCTGGTCGGTCCAGGTGGCGGCCCAGGCCCGCAGCCCGAGGCCGCGGGCTGCGGCGACCAGTACGGCCGGCTCGGCGCGGGCCGCCTCGCCGCCGGTGTGCAGCACCAGGGCGTGCTCGGCGACGGCCTTGATCAGGGCGGTCGAGGAGGAGGACGGCGCCGCCTCGGCGGCGGCCGCCCAGGCGGCCGGGCCGGGGGCGACGGGGGGCTGTTCGGCGGTGGCCTCGGTGGCCTCTGCCGCTGCCTCCGCGTCGGTGGCCGCCTTCCCGGATTCGTCGGCGTCCTCGGACCCGTCGGCAGCCTCGGCCGCGTCCTCGGTCTCCTCGGCGTCCTCGCCCGGCACGAAGGTGGCCATCAGCTGGAGCAGCTTCTCGGCGAGGCTGTCCTCGGCCATCGCCAGCCCCGCCAGGGCGAGCAGCGTCCGGGTCGGCGCCTCGTCCTCCTCGTCGCCCCCCGCCGCGTGAGCCTCGGGGCCGGTCAGCTCCTCCTGGAAGGACAGCACTCGCCCGTCCTCGACGGCGGCCTGGATCGCGGTGGCCGGCTCGGGCATCCGGAGCCGGTCGAGCCCGACCGCCACCTCGGCGAGTTCCTGGGCCGAGTGCCCGCGCAGCGCCGCCTGCTCCAGCAGCCACGGCACCAGTGCGCGGGCGCGGCGCTCGTCGCCGGGGCCGGCTCCGGGGCCGAGCAGCTCCCGGGCGAAGCCGTCCGCGTGCTCGGGCCGGACGCCGGGCAGTCCCAGCACCGCCCACGGGTCCTTGCGCAGTCGTGCGGGTGCCTCCTCGCCGAGCGCGGCCACGGCGGCGGTCGCCAGGTCGGCCGGGGCGCCGCCGGCGGTCAGCACCTCGACGGTGGCGCGGAGCACCTCGTCGCGCTGCCGGTCGGACACCACCGGGGCGGGGGCGGCCGGGGCGGGAGCGGGGGCGGCCGGGACGGGAACGGGCGCGGCCGGGACCGGGGCCGGAGCGGCCGGCTCCGACTCCCCGGGCTCCGAGCCTCCGGGCTCCGACCCTTCCGCCTCCGGGACCTCCGCCGTCGGGGCCTCCGCGGGCGGGGCGTCCGCCATCGAGGCCTCCGCGCGGGCGGCGCCCGCCCGTGCGGCACGGTCCGCGGCGTCCTCCGGCTGCATTTCGCGGATCCGCTGGGCCAGCTCCGCGAACTTCGCGGCCTTCGCCTCCGGGGTCAACCGGGCCCCGGCGGTCACCTCCGGAGCGCCGTTCCCCGTGTCAGTCATCGTCGTCCGCTCCAAGGTCACTCCACTGCAGGTTCTGCTCGACAACCCAGGCCGGGGGTCACAGCTCGGTCCACCCCTGGTCCGGGTAGTGGTGCACCGGCGACGAGATGTCGTCCAGCGCACCACGGATCTCATCCGGAAGCGTAAGCGCCTCCACCGACAGTGCCGCCTGCAGCTGGGCCACCGTCCGGGCCCCGACCAGGGCGCTCGCCACCCCGGGCCGGTCCCGGACCCAGGCCAGCGCGACCGCCAGCGGGCTGCTGGCGAGCCCGTCGGCGGCGGTGGCGAGGGCGTCCACGATCCGTCGGGAGCGCTCCCCGAGGTACGGCTGGACGAACCCGGTCAGGTACGGCGAGGCGCCGCGCGAGTCCTGCGGGACGCCGTGCCGGTACTTGCCGGTGAGCACCCCGCGCCCGAGCGGCGAGCCGGCCAGCACCCCGACCCCGGCGTCCAGCGCGGCGGGCAGCGCCTCCCGCTCGATGCCGCGCTGCAGCAGCGAGTACTCCAGCTGTGCCCCGGCCAGCGGTGCCCGCCCGTGGTGGGCGTGCTGCCAGGTGGCGGTCTTGGCGAGCTGCCAGCCGCTGAAGTCGCAGACCCCGACGTAGCGGGCGCGCCCGGAGGAGACGGCGATGTCGAGGGCGCTGAGCGTCTCCTCGACCGGGGTCGCCGGGTCGAAGGAGTGCACCTGCCACAGGTCGACGTGGTCGGTGCCGAGCCGGCGCAGCGAGGCGTCCAGGGCGGCGAGCAGGTGGCCGCGCGAGCCGTCGAAGCGGCGGGCGGACTCCGGGACGCTGCCGGCCTTGGTGGCGATGACGAGCTCGGAGCGGGGGATCAGGCTGTCGGTGAGCCGGGAGATCAGGTACTCGGCGCCGCCGTCCGCGTACACGTCGGCGGTGTCGATCAGGTTGCCGCCGGCGTCGACGAACTCCTTGAGCTGCTCCGCTGCCTCGTGCTCGTCGGTGTCGCGGCCCCAGGTCATGGTGCCGAGGCCGAGCCGGGAGACCTGCAGGCCGGTGCGGCCGAGGTGACGCTTTTCCATCGGACGGGCCCTTCACTGGCCGGTGGCCCCGGGAGGCCCGGCAGCCCTGTGAACGCGCAGGTGGGAAGAGCGCTCCCCACGTCGGCTGAGCGTAGCGGCCGGTGCGCGGGCGGAGGTGCCGACCCGCAGAACGATCAACAGCACCGGTGTGACCCAACCCACTCCTACCCGTCAGTAGCATGTTCGGCGCGGGCACGGCTACCCTCGCTGGCAACCCCAACCCACTGGAAGGTGCGGCAGATGCGACTCGGGATCAACCTCGGCTACTGGGGGCTCGGCATGGACGCCGACAACATCGCCGTCGCCCAGGAGGCGGACCGGCTCGGCTACTCGGTCTGCTGGGCGGCGGAGGCGTACGGCTCGGACGCCGCGACGGTGCTCAGCTTCGTCGCCGCGAAGACCGAGCGGATCGACGTCGGCTCGGCCATCTTCCAGATCCCGGCCCGCACCCCGGCCATGACCGCGATGACCGCCGCGACCCTGGACACCCTGTCCGGCGGCCGGTTCCGGCTCGGCCTCGGCGTCTCCGGCCCGCAGGTGTCCGAGGGCTGGTACGGCGTGAAGTTCGACAAGCCGCTCGCCCGCACCCGCGAGTATGTGGAGATCATCCGCAAGGCGATGTCCCGCGAGCGCCTGGTGCACGAGGGCGCGCACTGGACGCTGCCGCTGCCCGGCGGCCCCGGCAAGCCGATCAAGCTCACCGTGCACCCGGTGCGCGAGCACATCCCGCTGTACATCGCGGCGATCGGCCCGAAGAACCTGGAGCTGACCGGTGAGATCGCCGACGGCTGGCTCGGCATCTTCTTCTCGCCCGAGCACGCCGCGCTCTCCGTCGACCCGCTGACGGCCGGCCGCGCCAAGTCCGGGAGGACGCTGGAGGGCTTCGACCTCTGCCCGACCGTGAACCTCGCGGTCGGCGAGGACATCAAGGCCGGCGTGGACGGCCTGCGCTCGTACGCCGCGCTCTACATCGGCGGCATGGGCAGCAAGGAGAAGAACTTCTACAACCAGCTCGCCCGGCGGATGGGTTACGAGCAGGCCGCCGACGAGATCCAGGAGAAGTACCTCGCCAGGGACTACGCGGGTGCCGCGGCCGCCGTCCCGCACGACCTGATCGACGCCACCTCGCTGATCGGCGACACCGCCCGGATCGCCGACCGGATGCAGGCCTACGCCGAGGCGGGCGTCACCACGCTCACCCTGGCCCCGTCCGGATTCACCCTGGACGAGCGGATCCTGGCGCTGCGCACCGGCGTCGAGGCGCTGGAGCGCGCCGGACTGGCCTGACGGGACAGCACGGACGGGACGGGCCCGACGAACCGGACGGGCCCGACCAACCGGACGGCCGGTGGGGGAGCGGCACTACAGCCAGTCGTGCCGCTTGAACACCCGGTGCAGCACCAGACAGACCACCACCATCAGCACCAGCACCGCCGGGTACCCCCAGACCTGGTGCAGTTCGGGCATGTGGTCGAAGTTCATCCCGTAGATGCCCGCGATCATCGTCGGTACGGCGGCCAGCGCCGCCCAGGCCGAGATCTTCCGCATGTCGTTGTTCTGCTGGACGCTGACCTGCGCCAGGTTGGCGTTCAGGATGTCGGACAGCAGCCGGTCCATGCCGTCCACCTGGTCGTTCACCCGGGCCACGTGGTCGGCGACGTCCCGCAGGTAGGGCGCGGTCTCGGGGCGGACGAAGCGGGCGCCGCGCTCCAGGGCCAGCATCGGTTCCAGCAGCGGTCCGGTGGCCCTGCGCACGGACATCACCTGGCGCTTGTAGCCGTAGATCCGGCCGGCGGTGTCGCGGCCGACCCGGCCGGGGGAGAAGATGTCCGCCTCCAGCTCGTCCAGGTCGGTCTGGAGCGCGGTGGCCACCTCCATGTAGCCGTCCACGACGGTGTCGCAGACCGAGTGCAGCACCGAGCTGGGCCCGTAGCGCAGTTGCTCGGGATCCTGCTCCAGGGCGGCCCGCAGGCCGCTGAGCGGGCTGTCCTCGCCGTGCCGGACGGTCATCACGAAGTCCGGGCCGAGGAAGACCATCACCTCGCCGACCGTCACGACGTGACCGCCGGGGTGGTAGCCGAGGGTCTTCAGGGTGACGAACAGCGAGCCCTGGTAGGCCTCCACCTTGGGGCGCTGGTGGGCGCTGACGGCGTCCTCGACGGCCAGCGGGTGCAGCGCGAACTCCTTGCCGACGTGGTCGAGTTCCTCGGCGGTGGGCTCGAACAGGCCTATCCAGACGAAGCCGTCCGGACCGGCCGCGCGGGCGGCGGCGAGCGCACCGGCCAGGTCCGCGGGGGCCTCGACCCGGTGGCCGTCGTGATAGGCGGCGCAGTGGACGATCATGCGGGCCATTGTCACCCGAGCGGGGCTGTTCGGCACGGACCCGGGTGGTGCCCGGCCTTCCGGCCTCCCGGTGGCCGGGAGGCGACCGGGCGGAAGAACCGGGGTCCACGGCCGGGCCCGGAAGCCGTAGGCTGACCCCATGCCCACCCTGCTGCTCGTCCGTCACGGCCGCTCCACCGCGAACACCGCCGGAATCCTGGCCGGTTGGACCCCCGGCGTGGACCTCGACGACACCGGGCGCGCGCAGGCCGCCGCGCTGGCCGGCCGACTGGCGGGCATCCCGCTGGTGCAGGCGGTCAGCAGCCCGCTGGAGCGCTGCCGGCAGACGCTGGAGCCGCTGCTGGCGGTCCGGCCCGAGCTGGGCGCGCCGACCGAGGACGAGCGGCTGGGGGAGTGCCACTACGGCGACTGGACCGGCCGCCCGCTGGCGGAGCTGGCCAAGGAGCCGCTCTGGCGCACCGTGCAGGACCACGCCGCCGGGGCCGCTTTCCCCGGCGGGGAGTCGCTGCGCGAGCTGAGCCACCGCACGGTGGACGCGGTGCGCGAGTGGAACCGGAGGATCGCCGCCGAGCACGGCGAGGACGCGGTCTGGATCGCCTGCTCGCACGGGGACGTGATCAAGGCCGTGGTGGCCGACGCGCTCGGGCTGCACCTGGACCACTTCCAGCGGATCAGCGTCGAGCCCTGTTCGGTCACCGCGATCCGCTACACCCCGCAGCGGCCCTTCGTCCTGAGGATGGGCGACACCGGCGACCTCGCCTCGCTCGCCCCCCGGCCCCACCCGGCCGCGGCCACCCCGACCGGTGACGCGGTGGTCGGCGGCGCCGTCTGAGGCACGCCGCCGACGGGCCGTCCGGGGAGGCGCCGTCCGGGGCGGCACCGTCGGTTCCCCGGGTGCCACCCCGCCCGCGGCCGTCGGCTCGGCTCCCCGGCCGGAGCCCGAAGGTCGTAGGGTGACTTACGAGTCCATCCGGCCGCGATCCGCCCCCGGCGGTACCGCGCCGACCGACACGATCCGGAGCGAGAGCGTGCCCCGTCAGGTCTACTTCTACGACCAGCCCGAACGGTTCGTGGCCGGCACCGTCGGCCAGCCCGGCGCCCGGGCGTTCTACCTTCAGGCCAGTGCCCGGGGCCGGATCACCAGCGTGCTGCTGGAGAAGACCCAGGTCGCGGCGCTCGCCGAGCGCATCGAGGAGGTCCTGGACGAGGCGCTGCGGCGCAGTGGCGGAGACTCCGCCATCCCGGCCGCCGCGCCGAAGGACCTGCTCGACACCGCCCCGCTGGACCTCCCGCTGGAGCAGGAGTTCCGGGTCGGCACCATGGCGCTGGCCTGGGACAGCGTGGACAGCTGCCTGGTGGTCGAGGCCCAGGCGCTGGTCGAGGACGAGGAGGAGGAGGACGCCGCCGAGGCGGTCTTCACCGACGACGAGACCGGCCCGGACATGCTCCGGGTGCGGCTGTCCGGTGCGATGGCCCGGGTCTTCGCCAAGCGCGCGCTGGACCTGGTCGCGGCGGGCCGCAAGCCCTGCCCGTTCTGCAACCTGCCGCTCGACCCGGAGGGCCACCTGTGCCCGCGCGCGAACGGCTACCGGCGCTGAACACCGACACCCCGCCGCAGGCCGACCCGGCGGCCGCCGCAGCGCTGGCCGCCGACGTGCCCACCGCCCTCGCGCTGCTGCGCCAGGGCGGCCTGACCGTGCACGGCCGCCTCACCGAGGCCTCCAACGCCGCGCTGTACTGCACGGTCTCGCACGGCTCGCTGAGCGCGCAGGCCGTCTACAAGCCGGTGGCCGGCGAGCGCCCGCTGTGGGACTTCCCGGACGGCACGCTGGCCGGCCGCGAGGTCGCCGCGTACGAGCTGTCCGCCGCGACCGGCTGGGCGCTGATCCCGCCCACCGTGCTGCGCGAGGGCCCGCACGGGCCCGGCATGGTGCAGCTGTGGGTCGAGCCGGACCCGGGGGCCGAGCCGCTGCTCGCGCTCCAGGACCCGCGCGGCCCGGAGCAGGGCTGGCTGCCGATCGTCCGGGCCGAGGTCGAGGGCGGGCGGACGGCCCTGCTGGTGCACCACGACGACCGGCGGCTGCGTCGGCTCGCCGTGCTGGACGCGGTGCTCAACAACGCCGACCGCAAGGGCGGGCACCTGATTCCGGCCGCCGACGGACGGGTGTACGGCATCGACCACGGTGTCACCTTCAACACCGAGGACAAGCTGCGCACCCTGCTCTGGGGCTGGGCCGGGGACCCGCTGCCCACCGAGGCGCTGGAGGTGCTGGCCCGGCTGGCCGAGCAGTTGGACGGCGAGCTCGCCGAGCGGCTCGCCCCGCACCTGACGGCGGCCGAACTGGACGCGACCCGGGCCCGGGTGGCCGGGCTCCGGGGCTCCGGCCGGCATCCGCTGCCGCCCGAGGACTGGCCGGCGATTCCCTGGCCGCCGGTGTAGTCGGGGGAGTGGCCCGGGGTGCGGCCGGGGGTGCCGACCGGTCCTTGCCGCCGGCCGCGCGAGCGCCGGCGGTCCGGGCCGGTCCGTGAGAACGGCGGCAGATGGTCTGGACCTGTGCCCGGAACGGGTCGCACACTGCTCCGATGGATGTGCGACGGACCACCCCCACCCCCCGGACCACGCCGGACCTGCCGTTGCATCGGTTGCAGGTCCCGCTGCCCCAGTTGCTCCCCTTCGCCATCGGCAGTTTCGACGCGATCGGCCCGCTCTCGCGGGCCGGCTTCCCCCACCGGCACTCGTTCTACGAGATCGTCCACGTCACCGGCGGCCACGGCGCCCACGTCCTGGACCTCGTCCACCGGCCGCTGGCGCCACCGCAGTTGTGCGTGATCACGCCCGGCCAGGTGCACTACTGGGCGGACGCCGAGGAGCTGACCGGCCAGGTCGTCCTGTTCAACGAGGACTTCCTGCTCGGCCACCCCCAGGACCTCGCCGCCCTGCGGGCCCTGGCCACCCGCCCGGCCCTCGCGCTCGGTGAGCAGGCCGGGGCGATCGCCGCGCTGCTCGCCGACATGGAGCACGAGTACCGGACCAGGGCGCCGGGCTACCAGGGTGTGCTGCGGGCCAGCCTGCACATCCTGATCGTCCGGGCGCTGCGCGCCTGCGCCCCGGCCGACCGTCCGACGGTGCCCAGCCGCCCGGCCGAAGTGGCCGCCGCCTTCACCCGGTTGATCGCCCGGCCGGGCGGGGTGCGGCACTCGGTGGCCTCCACCGCGCAGGAACTCGGCGTCTCCCCGGGGCACTTGCAGACCCTGGTGAAGCAGGCCACCGGCCGGACCCCGGGCGGCCTGATCCGCCGGCAGCAGACCCTGGAGGCCAAACGGCTGCTCGCCTGCACGGATTTGACGATTCGTCAGGTCTCCAAGGAGGCGGGCTTCGTCGACCCGGCGTACTTCTGCCGGTTCTTCCGCCGGGAGACCGGGATGACCCCGGGGGAGTTCCGGGCCAGGGTCGACGGAAATCACCACGATCCCCGGATCATGTCCATCGCGGTCACGCCGGACGGCCCGTAACTTTGCTGCTGGCCACCGGTGGCCGGCCCGGCGCGCACGGACGGGCGACCGGTCCGGCCCTTGTCATGCCCCCACCATGGCAAGGGCCGCCCCCACCCCCCGCCTCACGAGAAGGAGACGGCGCATGCCCACGCCCGACGGCATGATCAGCCGCAAGACCGTACTGAAGGCCGCCGCCGCGCTAGGGGCCGCTCCGCTGCTGGTCGGCGGCGGAGTCGCACTGGCCCGGGACCGGATCGACAGCGGCGAACCGATCGGTTTCACCCCCGAGTGCCACGACGGGGACGCCCCCACCGTCGAGCAGATCGAGGGTCCGTACTTCAAGCCCAACTCCCCGCTGCGCAGCTCGATGGTCAACGACGGCCCCGGCACCCGCCTGGTGGTCAGCGGCTACGTCTTCGGCCGCGCCTGCCGGCCCATCTCCGGTGTGCTGCTGGACTTCTGGCAGGCCGACAACGGCGGCAACTACGACAACGTCACCTACACCTTCCGCGGCCACCAGTTCACCGACGCCAACGGGGCGTACAAGCTGGACACCATCGTGCCCGGCCTCTACCCGGGCCGCACCCGGCACCTGCACGTCAAGCTGCAGGCCCCCGGCCGCTCGATCATCACCACCCAGCTGTACTTCCCGGGCGAGCCGCGCAACAGCACGGACAGCATCTACGATCCCCGGCTGCTGATGAACGTCCGCCAGAACGGCCAGACCCGCGAGGCCAGTTTCGACTTCGTGCTGGACGTTCCGCAGACCCCCGGCACGCCGAGCCCGTCGCCCACCGTCACCCCGACCGGGGGGCCCAGCACGCCGCCGAGCGGCACCTGGGCCGCGGGCACCGCGTACAAGGCGGGCGACCGCGTCACCTACTCCGGCGTCTCCTACACCTGCCTCCAGGCGCACACCGCCATGGCCGGTTGGGAGCCGCCGAACGTGCCGGCCCTCTGGCAGCGGTCGTAGCGGCTCCGACCGCGTCCCCCGGGGCGCCGGGCGCCCGGTCGGCGGCAGGGCCGACCGGGCGCTCAACCACGTCCGGAACCGGGGCCGGGTCCTGGCCGCGCCCCGCCTCCTGGCCGGCTCCGCGCCGCACCGGATCCTTGCAATACCAGTCGGAAAACCGCTGGGCAATGGCAAGAAGCGAATCCAGTCGATCTTTCGTACTGGTTAGGCTTTCAAATGTTCGCAAGGTTAAAGTTGTTTCCATGCATGCCTGGCCCGCCTCCGAGGTTCCCGACCTGCCTGGTCAGGGGCTCCCCCTCCGTATCCACGACACCGCTGCGGGCACCGTCCGCGAGGTGGTGCCGCAGGACGGCACCGCCCGGATCTACGTCTGCGGCATCACCCCCTACGACGCGACCCACATGGGCCACGCCGCCACCTACAACGCGTTCGACCTGGTGCAGCGCGTCTGGAAGGACGCCGGCCACGACGTCCTGTACATCCAGAACGTCACCGACGTCGACGACCCGCTGCTCGCCCGCGCGGTCGAGACCGGCCAGGACTGGACCGACCTGGCCGAGCGCGAGACGGCCCTGTTCCGCGAGGACATGACCGCGCTGCGCATGCTCCCGCCGGCCCACTACATCGGCGCCGTCGAGTCGATCCCGTGGATCGTCCCGATCGTCCAGAAGCTGCTGGCCTCCGGCGCCGCCTACCGGGTGGACGGCGACATCTACTTCTCGGTCGACGCCGACCCGCGCTTCGGCGAGGTCTCCGGCCTCACCCGCGAGGCCATGCGCCCGGTCTTCGCCGAGCGCGGCGGCGACCCGGACCGCCCCGGCAAGCGCAACCCGCTCGACGCCCTGCTCTGGCTGGCCGCCCGCCCGGGCGAGCCCGCCTGGGACACCGAGCTCGGCCACGGCCGCCCCGGCTGGCACATCGAGTGCGTCGCCATCGCCCTCCAGTACCTCGGCATGTCCTTCGACATCCAGGGCGGCGGCAGCGACCTCTCCTTCCCGCACCACGAGATGGGCGCCGCGCACGCCCAGGCCGCCACCGGCGCCCACCCGTACGCCAAGGCGTACGTGCACGCCGGCATGGTCGCCCTGGACGGCCACAAGATGTCCAAGTCCCGCGGCAACCTGGTCTTCGTCTCGGTGCTGCGCCGCGAGGGCGTCGACCCGGCCGCGATCCGCCTGGCGCTGCTCTCGCACCACTACCGCGCGGACTGGGAGTGGACCAAGGGCACCCTGGACGAGGCCGTCGAGCGCCTCGCCCGCTGGCGCGCCGCGGTCTCCCGCCCGGACGGCCCGGCGGCCGGGCAGCTGCTCGCCGAGGTGCGCGAGGCGCTCGCGAACGACCTGGACGCGCCCGCCGCGCTGGCCGCGGTCGACCGCTGGGCGGCCCGGCAGGAGGCCGAGGGCGGTACCGACATCGGCGCGCCCGGCCTGGTGACCCGCACCGTGGACGCCCTGCTCGGCGTCGCGCTGTAACCCGCACCCCGCAGCACACACGCCGAAGGGGCGTCAGGACCAGGTGTCCCGACGCCCCTTCGGCGTGCGGTGCCGCTACTCCTCCTCGGCGCCGTCCTGGCTCTCCCGGGCGCCGCCCGGCGCCTCCGGATCGGCCGGCCGCTCCGCCGTGGCATGCCCGGACACCGGCTTCTCGCCGGTCGGCCCGACGTTCTCCCGACGGCGCAGGTAGCGCTCGAACTCGCGGGCGATGGCGTCGCCGGAGGCCTCCGGCAGCTCCGCGGTGTCCTGGGCCTCCTCCAGCTGCTGGACGTACTCGGCCACCTCGCTGTCCTCGGCGGCCAGCTGGTCCACGCCGAGCTGCCAGGCCCGCGCGTCCTCGGCGAGCTCGCCCGGCGGGATGCGCAGGTCCAGCAGGTCCTCCAGCTTGTTGATCAGGGCCAGCGTGGCCTTGGGGTTCGGCGGCTGCGAGACGTAGTGCGGCACCGCCGCCCAGAGCGTCACGGCTGGCACCCCGGCGTGGGTGCAGGCCTCCTGGAGCACCCCGACGATGCCCGTGGGGCCCTCGTAGCGGCTCTCCTCCAGGTCCAGCCGGCGGGCCAGCTCCGGGTCGGAGGTGACCCCGCTGACCGGCACCGGGCGGCTGTGCGGGGTGTCGCCGAGCAGCGCGCCCAGGATCACCACCAGCTCGACGCCCAGCTCGTGCGCGAAGCCCAGCAGCTCGTTGCAGAACGAGCGCCAGCGCATGCTCGGCTCGATGCCGCGGATCAGCACGACGTCCCGGGTGGTCGGTTCCGTCACCCGGATCACCGAGAGCCGGGTGGTCGGCCAGGTGATCCGGCGGATGCCGCCGTCCAGCCAGACCGTGGGCCGGTTGACCTGGAAGTCGTAGTAGTCCTCCGCGTCCAGGGCGGCGAACACCTTGCCGCCCCAGGTCTCGTCCAGATGCGCCAGAGCGGCGGAGGCGGCGTCGCCCGCGTCGTTCCAGCCTTCGAAGGCGCAGACCATGACCGGGTCGATCAACTCGGGAACATCTTCCAGCTCGATCACCCAGCGTCTCCCTCCGGTCGGCGGTCGGACCTGCGCCGCCCCGGCTGGCCTGCCTGGGCGCCGACGGGCCGGCTGCCGACTGTCGAACCTCTCGTCTCCCGTGGAACGTCTCGTCCCACGGTCCCTACCTGCCCAGCCTACGGGCTTTGATGCGCACCGCGGCCGGGCACCGGGACAGTCTGGGGGAGCGGGCCGCCGCGATCCACCGGATATCGGCGACCCCGCGGCTGACGGGCCGTCAGGTGTCCGGTGGGGGCGAAGGGTGTTCGATTCGCGACGGAACGTGACGGCCGTCCGGACGCGGCCGGGACGCACGGCCCTGCCGGACGGCCGTCCGGGCGCGCTACCCGACGTCCACCCAGCCGCTGCGGTACGCCGCCCAGTGCTCGGGCAGCGAGGCGAAGTCCACGTACAGCGCGACGCCGAAGTTGGCCCGCTGCCGGTCTTCCCGGCCCAGGCCCAGTCGCACGCCCCGGACGGCGGCCCGGACGGTCTCGGCGTCGCCCCAGTGGCCCCACTTGTCGTCCCAGTAGAAGGGCAGGCCCATCAGCAGGTCCACGTCGGCCGGGGTGGCCCGCAGGGCGAGCTCGGTCTGCCGGGCGACGTAGCCGCCGTACAGCGGCTCGGTGGGCATCGAGGTGTCGTAGGTCATCACCGCGATCTGGTCGACCCGGCGGGCGGTCTCGGTGAAGTACGCCCCGTCCCACCACTTGCCGTGGTCGGTGAGCAGGATGCCGGCCGTGTGCAGGCCCGGGACCGGGTCGATCTGCGGGGCCGCCACCGACAGCTTGGCGCCGCGCGCCGCAGTGACCGGCCGGACCCGGTCGAGCAGGGCCAGCCAGCCCGGCGAGCCGGGGCGGATCGGCTCCATGTCGAAGTGCACGCCGTCGAAGCCGAGGTCCAGCACCTGGCCGGCGGAGGCGGTGACCCGGTCCCTGGTGGGGCCGTCCTCCAGGTCCAGGGCGTCCTTCTCCGGCTTGACCTCGTCACCCAGCCAGCCCTGCAGCCGCACGCCGGGCAGCGCCCGGTGCACGGTGTCGGTGAACCAGCGGCCCCGGGGGTGGACGGAGGGCGGCAGCGAGCCGTCGTGCTCCAGCGGGCCGGTGTGCACGTAGAGGTCCCGGATGCCGGTGCCGGCCAGTTGCCGGACCAGTGCGGCCACGTCGGCCTCGGTCTTGCGGCCGTCCACCCAGGCGTGGCCGAGCCAGAGCGCGTCCCGGCCCCGGGTGCGGGCGTCGGCGGCGGGTTCGCCGGTGTAGTGCAGCCGGAACATCACGAACGCCGAGCCCAGCGCGGCCGGGGGCAGCGCCGCCACCAGCGCCAGGACCAGCAGTGCCCGGCGCCAGCGGGACCATGCCCGCCAGCGGTTGCGCAGCGCGCGGAACGGGGCCCCCAGGGCCCGACCGGCACGCTGCGCGGAGGTCCGGTATCGGGCCACGCGCTTGCTCCCCCCTTGCGGTCGAGCGCTCAGGATACGAAACGAACGGCGGGCCGACCCGTGGGCCGGATACCCTGGCGACGTGCGGGCCCGATCAAGCGGGTCCGCAAAGCCGACAGCCGTCGCACCAGGGAGAAGCCCCATGGCCACAGCAGCCACCCCGTCCATCACTCAGCAGAGCCGCGCGAACGCGCTGCGCGAAGCGCTCGCCACCCGGGTGGTGGTCGCCGACGGTGCCATGGGCACCATGCTCCAGGCGCAGGATCCGACGCTGGAGGACTTCCAGAACCTCGAAGGCTGCAACGAGGTCCTCAACGTCACCCGCCCGGACATCGTCCGGTCCGTCCACGAGGCCTACTTCGGGGTGGGCGTGGACTGCGTGGAGACCAACACCTTCGGCGCCAACTTCAGCGCGCTCGGCGAGTACGAGATCCCGGAGCGGATCTTCGAGCTGTCCGAGTCCGGCGCCCGGATCGCCCGCGAGGCGGCCGACGCCCACACCGCCGCCGACGGCCGCACCCGCTGGGTGCTCGGCTCGATCGGCCCCGGCACCAAGCTGCCGACCCTCGGCCACGCCCCGTACGAGACGCTGCGTGACGGCTTCCAGCGGAACGCGGCCGGCCTGATCGCCGGCGGCGCCGACGCGCTGCTGGTCGAGACCAGCCAGGACCTGCTGCAGACCAAGGCCGCGATCCTGGGATCCAAGCGGGCCCTGGCCGAGGCCGGGCTGGACCTGCCCGTGCTGGTGCAGGTGACGGTGGAGACCACCGGCACCATGCTGCTCGGCTCGGAGATCGGCGCCGCGCTCACCGCGCTGGAGCCGCTGGGCGTGGACTACATCGGCCTCAACTGCGCGACCGGCCCGGCCGAGATGAGCGAGCACCTGCGCTACCTGGCCAAGAACGCCCGGATCGGCCTGTCCTGCATGCCGAACGCGGGCCTGCCGGTGCTCGGCAAGGACGGCGCCCACTACCCGCTCTCCCCGGCCGAACTGGCCGACGCCCACGACGTGTTCACCCGCGAGTACGGCCTCTCGCTGGTCGGCGGCTGCTGCGGCACCACCCCCGAGCACCTGCGCCAGGTGGTCGAGCGGGTCCAGGGCCGTCCGATCGCCCCGCGCGACCCCCGGCCCGAGCCCTCGGCGGCCTCGCTCTACCAGGCGGTGCCGTTCCGGCAGGACACCTCGTACCTGGCGATCGGCGAGCGCACCAACGCCAACGGCTCGAAGAAGTTCCGCGAGTCGATGCTGGCCGGCGACTGGCAGGCCTGCGTGGAGATCGCCCGGGACCAGATCCGGGACGGTTCCCACCTGCTGGACCTCTGCGTCGACTACGTCGGCCGCGACGGCGTCGCCGACATGAAGGAGATCGCGGGCCGGCTGGCCACCGCCTCCACCCTGCCGATCGTGCTGGACTCCACCGAGCCGGAGGTGCTGCGGGCCGGCCTGGAGGCGCTCGGCGGGCGCGCCGTGCTGAACTCGGTGAACTACGAGGACGGCGACGGCCCGGACACCCGCTTCGGCCGGATCGCCTCACTGGCCCGCGAGCACGGCGCCGGCCTGATCGCGCTGACCATCGACGAGGACGGCCAGGCCCGCACCGCCGCCAAGAAGGTCGAGATCGCCGAGCGGCTGATCGCCCAGCTGACCGGCGAGTACGGCGTCGACGAGGGCTCGATCCTGGTCGACTGCCTGGCGTTCACCCTGGGCACCGGGCAGGAGGAGTCGCGCCGCGACGGCATCGAGACCATCGAGGCGATCCGCGAGCTCAAGCGCCGCCACCCGGACGTGCAGACCACCCTCGGCCTGTCCAACATCTCCTTCGGCCTCAGCCCGGCCGCCCGCATGGTGATCAACTCGGTCTTCCTGAACGAGTGCGTCGAGGCGGGCCTGGACTCGGCGATCGTGCACGCCTCCAAGATCCTGCCGATGGCGCGGATCCCCGAGGACCAGCGCGAGGTCGCGCTCGACCTGGTGTACGACCGCCGCAGCGAGGGCTACGACCCGCTCCAGAAGCTGCTGCAGCTGTTCGAGGGCGTCTCCTCGTCCTCGGTCAGGGCCTCCAAGGCGGAGGAGCTGGCCGCGCTGCCGCTGGAGGAGCGGCTCCAGCGGCGGATCATCGACGGCGAGCGGAACGGCCTGGAGGCCGACCTCGACGAGGCGCTGACGGAGCGCCCGGCGCTGGAGATCGTCAACAGCACCCTGCTGGCGGGCATGAAGGTGGTCGGCGAGCTGTTCGGCTCCGGCCAGATGCAGCTGCCGTTCGTGCTCCAGTCGGCCGAGGTGATGAAGACCGCGGTGGCCCACCTGGAGCCGCACATGGAGAAGTCCGACGACGAGGGCAAGGGCACCATCGTGCTGGCCACCGTCAAGGGCGACGTCCACGACATCGGCAAGAACCTGGTCGACATCATCCTGTCCAACAACGGCTACAACGTGGTCAACCTGGGCATCAAGCAGCCGGTCTCGGCGATCCTGGACGCCGCGCAGGAGCACCGGGCGGACGTCATCGGGATGTCCGGTCTGCTGGTCAAGTCCACCGTGATCATGAAGGAGAACCTGGAGGAGCTGAACCAGCGCAAGCTGGCGGCCGACTTCCCGGTGATCCTCGGCGGCGCCGCCCTGACCCGCGCCTACGTCGAGCAGGACCTGCACGAGATCTACGAGGGCGAGGTCCGCTACGCCCGGGACGCCTTCGAGGGCCTGCGGCTGATGGACGCGCTGATCGCGGTCAAGCGCGGCGTGCCCGGCGCCACCCTGCCGGAGCTCAAGCAGCGCCGGCACGCCCGGGTCGAGGTGGAGGAGCCGGAGCCCGAGGTCAACCTCGGCCAGATCCGCTCCGACGTCACGGTCGAGAACACCGTGCCCGTCCCGCCGTTCTGGGGCGACCGGATCGTCAAGGGCATCCCGTTCGCGGACTACGCCTCCTGGCTGGACGAGGACGCGCTGTTCAAGGGGCAGTGGGGTCTGAAGGCCGCCCGCGCCGGCGACGGGCCGTCCTACGAGGAGCTGGTGGAGACCGAGGGCCGGCCGCGGCTGCGGGCCTGGCTGGACCGCCTGCAGACCGAGGGCTGGCTGGAGGCCGCCGTGGTCTACGGCTACTACCCGGCCAACTCCAAGGGCGACGACCTGATCGTCTTCCACGAGGACGGCACCGAGCGCACCCGCTTCACCTTCCCGCGCCAGCGGCGCGGGCGCCGGCTCTGCCTGGCCGACTTCTTCCGCCCGGAGGAGTCCGGGGTGCGGGACGTGGTGGGCCTCCAGGTGGTCACCATGGGCAACCGGATCTCGGAGGCGGCCAACGAGCTGTTCGCCGGCAACTCCTACCGGGACTACCTGGAGCTGCACGGCCTCTCGGTGCAGCTGGCCGAGGCGCTGGCCGAGTTCTGGCACGCGCGGGTCCGCTACGAGCTGGGCTTCTCCGGCGAGGACCCGCAGGACGTCAAGGACATGTTCGCGCTCAAGTACCGCGGCGCCCGCTTCTCGCTCGGCTACGGGGCCTGCCCCGAGCTGGAGGACCGGGCCAAGATCGCCGACCTGCTGAGGCCGGAGCGGATCGGCGTGGTGCTCTCGGAGGAGTTCCAGCTCCACCCGGAGCAGTCCACCGACGCGATCGTGATCCACCACCCGGAGGCGAAGTACTTCAACGCCCGGTAACGCCCGGTTTCCACCGCGTTCGCTCTTTCCGGACGAAGCGGGCGTATCCTTGATGATCCTGAACGGGCCGGTCCGCTCACCTGCGGGCCGGCCCGTGCCTTCCCCGGGGCCGCCCCGGGCCTGCCGGAAGGACCCCTGCCATGACGACCAGTCCCACCGCCACGCGCATCCTCGACCACGGGGACGACCGCGGGCTCCAGGCGGTGCTGCTGGACATGGACGGGACGCTGGTGGACACCGAGGACTTCTGGTGGCAGGCCGAGGCCTCGCTCTTCGCCGAGCTGGGCCACGAGCTGGACGAGGCGGACCGCGCCCACGTGGTCGGCGGCCCGATGGCCAGGGTGATGGAGTACCTGGTCGCCCGGACCGGGGCGGACATCGCGCCGGACGACCTCGGCGTGCTGGTGAACCAGCGCTTCGTCGATCTGCTGGCCGGCGGGGTGCCGCTCATGCCGGGCGCCGAGCGGCTGCTCAACACCCTTGCCGCGCACGGCATTCCGGCCGCCATGGTGTCCGCCTCGCACCGGCACGTGATCGACATCGTGCTGCGCTCGCTGGGGGCCCACCACTTCGCCTTCACCATCGGTGGGGACGAGGTGCCGCGCACCAAGCCGTTCCCGGACCCGTACCTGGAGGCGGCCCGGCGGCTGGGTGCGGAGCCGTCCCGCTGCGTGGTGATCGAGGACACCCCGACGGGGGTGCGGGCGGGCGAGGAGGCCGGCTGCCCGGTGATCGCGGTGCCCTCGGTGGCGGCGATCGAGCCGGCCCCGGGGCGGCTGGTGCTGTCGTCGCTGGAGCAGGTCGACCTCGACCTGTTGCGTTCCCTGGTCGCTTCGCGGGTGTGATTGTCGTCTCATTGCGACCCCGCCCTACTGGCCGGTAAACGGCCCGGCGGGCCCCCGGAGCGAAGTCGCCGGGGGAGAAAACGGTCATTGGCTGACAACTCGTCTGGCGTGCCGTGATGCCCTGAACCGCCGTGTCCCAAACGTCATCTGCTCGGGTATCGGTCGTGCGTGTTCGATATGGCACGCTACTCCAGTTCGTGCCACCCAAAAGGACGCGCCTCGTGAAGACTTCAGCTGAACGCCTGGCAGTACTCGGTTGCGCCGGTCTGGTCGCCGTGTCGGTAACGGGTTGCGGATCGGTGACCGACGTGGTCAAGGGGGACGGCGGCAAGTCGATCACCATGGGCACCAGTCAGCTGACCGGTGTCCTGGACCCGGCCGCCGCCTACGACTCCGGCTCGTGGCTGCTGCTGCGCAACACCTTCCAGTCGCTGCTCACGTTCCAGGCGGCGGCCAGCTCGCCCTCCCCGGACGCCGCGCAGGCCTGCGAGTTCACCGGTAGCGACGCCGTCGAGTACCACTGCACCCTGAAGCCGGGCCTGAAGTTCTCCAACGGGCACCCGATGACGGCCCAGGACGTGGTCTTCTCGATCGAGCGCACCAAGAAGATCAACGACGCGAACGGCCCGGTCGAGCTGCTCGACTCGATCAAGTCCGTCGAGGCCAAGGGCGACAACGAGGTGCTCTTCCACCTCTCCGCGCCCGACGCCACCCTGCCGGCCAAGCTGGCGAGCCCGGCCGGCGCCATCGTGGACCACCAGGTCTACCCCGCCGACAAGCTCGTTCCCAACGACAAGCTGATCGGCTCCGGCCCGTACCGCATCGACTCGGTCGAGAACCTGAACGGCGGCAAGCAGCTGGGCAAGGTCGTGATGTCGGCCAACGACAAGTACGGCGGCGAGGCCAAGCTGCGGAACAACAAGTTCACCGTGCGGTACTTCGACAAGTCCGAGGACCTGAAGGCCGCGCTGGACAAGAGCGAGGTCGACCTCACCGACAACAGCCTGGAGCCGAACACCGCCGCCCAGGTCCGCTCCGACCAGCAGGGCGGCAAGACCGACCTCCAGGTGACCGAGGGCGACAGCAACGACACCCGTTCGCTGGTCCTCAACACCAAGGACCCGCTGATGAGCAACGTCGCCGTCCGGCAGGCCGTCGCCCAGATGATGGACCGCAAGGCGCTGGCCCGCGACGTCTTCGCCCGCACCGTCCAGGCGCTCTACTCCATGGTCCCGGCCGGCCTGCCCGGCCACACCACGGTCTTCTTCGACCGCTACGGCGACCAGGACGTGAACAAGGCGAAGAAGATCCTCGCCGACGCCAAGGTCCAGACCCCGGTCAAGTTCACCCTCACCTGGTCCCGTTCGCGGGCCGGCAGCAACGAGGCCGAGACGCTGAAGAAGCAGCTGGAGACCGGCGGCCTCTTCCAGGTGACGCTCGCCCAGGAGCCGGACTGGGACTCGTACCGCAAGGGCTGGACCGAGGGCAGGTACCAGGCGTACGTCATCGGCTGGTTCGCCGACTACCCGGACCCGGACAACTACCTCGCCCCGCTGCTGATCAACGGCGGTGCCTACCACCACGGTTGGGACGACCCGCGGATCAGCGGAAGGCTGGTGCCGGAGGGCCTCAAGCAGACCGACCGCAGCGCCGCGGCCGCCACCTACGCGCAGATCCAGCAGATCGAGGCCGACAACGTGCCGCTGATCCCGCTGTACCAGAACAAGTCCTTCTTCGCGGCCCGCTCGTACGTCACCGGCGTCGAGTCCACCGTCGACACCACCGGCTACTTCCGCTTCTGGGAGATCAGCCGGACCAACAAGTAGCGCCCGCAGAACGGCGGCCCGCCCGCTTCCCCGTACCGACGGGGGAGCGGGCGGGCCGCCGTGACGTTTCAGCAGCCGCGGACGGCCGCCGCCGCCCCTACAGGGCGCCCGGGCGCACCAGCCCGCTCTCGTAGGCGTACACGGCCGCCTGGACCCGGTCGCGCAGCTGCAGCTTGGTCAGCACATGGCCCACGTGCGTCTTCACAGTGGTCTCGCTGACGAACAGCTCGGCCGCGATCTCCGCGTTCGACAGCCCGCGCGCCACCAGCTTCAGCACCTCCAGCTCGCGCTCGGTCAGCGCGCTCAGCGCCTGCGGCGGCGCCTCGTCGCCCGAGGGCAGCTTGGTGGCGTACATGTCCAGCAGCCGGCGGGTGATGCTCGGCGCCAGCATCGCCGCGCCGTCCGCGACCACCCGGATCGCCTGCACCAGCTCCTCGGCCGGGACGTCCTTCAGCAGGAAGCCGCTGGCGCCCGCGCGCAGCGCCTCCACCACGTACTCGTCCAGGTCGAAGGTGGTCAGCACCAGCACCTTGGCCGGGCCGTCCCGCCCCGGGCCGGCGATCCGGCGGGTCGCCTCGACGCCGTCCATCCTGGGCATCCGGATGTCCATCAGCACCACGTCGGGCTGCAGCGCCCGCACCTGGTCCAGCGCCTGCTGGCCGTCGCCGGCCTCGCCGACCACCACGAGATCGGACTCGGCCTCCAGGATCATCCGGAAACCGGTGCGCAGCAGCGGCTGGTCGTCGACCAGCAGCACTCGGATCGTCACCTAGGACTCCTTGCTCATCGGATCCCCCGTGGGATCGCTTTCATCCGACGTACGCGCCAGCGGCAGCGGGTACGGCGGCGGGGTGCCGCCGAACTCCGGGCAGCTGGCCTGGTGGTCGCACCAGTCGCAGAGGCGGTTGCGGGTGGCCGGGAAGTCCCCGGTGGCCACCGCGTGGCCGATCCGTTCCCACAGCGCCTGGAGCTTGCGCTCCACCGCGAGCAGGTCGGCCTCGTCCGGGTCGTAGCTGACCACGTCCCCGCCGCCGCCGAGGTAGACCAGCTGGAGGCGCTTGGGGATCACGCCCTTCCAGCGCCACACCACCAGGGCGTAGAACTTCATCTGGAACATCGCCTTGCCCTCGAAGTCCCGCGAGGGCGCCCGGCCGGTCTTGTAGTCCACCAGCCGGACCTCACCGGTCGGGGCGACGTCCACCCGGTCGATGTAGCCGCGCAGCAGAAGCCCCGAACCCAGGGCCGTCTCCACGTAGAGCTCCCGCTCCACCGGGTGCAGCCGGGTCGGGTCCTCCAGCCGGAACCACTGGCCGACCAGCTTCTCGGCGTCCGCCAGCCAGCGGGTGAGTGCCGCGCCGTCCGGGTCCTCCGGGAACAGCGTGCCCAGCTCCGGGCGCTCGCCCAGCAGCCGCTCCCACTGCGGGCGCAGCAGGCCCAGCGCCCGCTCCGGCGTCCGCTCGGCCGCCGGGCTGTCGAACAGCCTCTCCAGCACCGCGTGCACCAGCGTGCCCCGGGTCGCCGCCGAGCTCGGCGGCTCCGGCAGCCGGTCGATCACCCGCAGTCGGTACAGCAGGGGACAGGTGAGGAAGTCCCCCGCTCGGGACGGGGAGAGCCCGGTCGGGGGTGCCGCCGGACGCACGGCGGCACTGCTGGTCTCGGTGTGCTGCATGGCTACGACCCTATTGCCCTTTCCTGTCATCCCGCTGCCACGGTGCTGCCACGGACGCGCGGGAGTGGGTATGAAGCCGGGGGGAGGGCCGCGCGGCGCCGGAGGGCGGCGATCACGTAGCGTGGGCGTACCGGGCACGACGGGGGAGACGACCGAAGGGATCACGGTGAGCGACAGCAGGGGGCAGCAGCCCTCCGACCGGCCACCGCGGGCGGGCGACG
Source organism: Kitasatospora sp. NPDC058048 (assembly GCF_042885555.1). Taxonomy (NCBI): domain Bacteria; kingdom Bacillati; phylum Actinomycetota; class Actinomycetes; order Kitasatosporales; family Streptomycetaceae; genus Kitasatospora; species Kitasatospora sp. NPDC058048. The sequence continues at coordinate 22,275 of NZ_JBHVRT010000026.1, forward strand.
GGCGCCCGGCCGGGGCGCCGCCCGAGCGCCGCGGCGGCATCCTGATGGGCCGGCCCTTCGGCGTGCCCGTCTACGTCACTCCGTCCTGGTTCGCCATCGCCGCACTGATCACCTGGGTGTTCGGCGGACAGCTGGGCGAGGTTCTGCCCGACCTCGGCGGCGCCCGCTACCTGGTCGCGTTCTTCTTCGCGGTCGCCTTCTACGCCTCCGTCCTGGTGCACGAGCTCGCCCACACCCTGGTCGCGCTGCGCTACAAGCTCGGGGTGCGGCGGATCCAGCTGCAGTTCTTCGGCGGGGTCTCCGAGATCGAGAACGAGGCGGAGAGCCCCTGGCGGGAGTTCTGGCTGGCCTTCGTCGGCCCGCTGCTCTCGCTGCTGCTCGGCGGCCTGTTCTACCTCGGGGTGCGGGCGGTGGAGCTCTCCACCGTGCCCGGGGTGCTGCTCACCGGCCTGATGATCTCCAACCTGGTGGTCGCCGCCTTCAACCTGCTGCCCGGCCTGCCGCTGGACGGCGGCCGGATGCTGCGCGCGGTCGTCTGGGCGATCAGCGGCAAGCCGATGACCGGCACGGTGGTCGCCGCCTGGGTCGGCCGCGGGCTGGCCGTCGCGGTGCTGATCGGCCTGCCGCTGCTGAGCGCCGCCCGCGGGGTCGAGCGCACCACCACCGACACCCTGGTGGACGCCCTGCTGGCCGCGGTGCTCGCCGCGATCATCTGGAACGGTGCCACCGGCAGCCTGCGCAACGCCCGGCTCAAGGAGGTGCTGCCCGGCCTGCGGCTGCGCGAGCTGGCCCGGCGGGCCGTCGAGGTCACCGCCGACACCCCGCTGGGCGAGGCGCTGCGCCGCGCCCGCGAGGCCCGGGCCGGCGCGGTGATCGTGGTGGACGGCCGGGGCGAGCCGATCGCCCTCGTGCGCGAGGCCGCCGTCCGGTCGGTGCCCGAGCACCGCCGCCCCTGGGTGGCCGTCGGACCGCTCGCCCGCGACCTCGAACCCGGGATGCGGCTGAGCGCCGACCTCGGCGGCGAGGACCTGCTGCGGGCCGTCCAGGCCACCCCGGCGGGGGAGTACCTGGTGGTCGAGGCGGACGGCCGGGTGTACGGCGTCGCCTCGCTCAGCGACATCGAGCAGCGGCTGACCGCCGCCGTCTCCGGCCGCTGACCGACGGCCGCCGATCATGGTGGTAGGGCGGGAGGCTCCGCTTCCCTTAGGATTGTCGGCATGTCCGAACCGACCGGTGCCGCCCGCAGACGCGGGCCCTTCCAGGTCGGGGACCAGGTCCAGCTGACCGATCCCAAGGGTCGCCACTACACGTTCACGCTCCAGGCCGGGAACCAGTTCCACACCCACAAGGGTGCGTTCCCGCATGACGAGCTGATCGGCGCTCCCGAGGGCACGGTCGTGCGCACCACGGGGAACGTCCCGTACCTCGCGCTGCGTCCCCTGCTCCCCGACTACGTCCTGTCCATGCCGCGCGGCGCCGCCGTGATCTACCCCAAGGACGCCGGCCAGATCCTGGCCATGGCCGACATCTTCGCGGGTGCCCGCGTGATCGAGGCCGGCGTCGGGTCCGGCGCGCTCAGCATGTACCTGCTGCGCGCCGTCGGCGAGCACGGCATGCTGGCCTCCTACGAGCGCCGGCAGGACTTCGCCGACATCGCCCAGGGGAACGTCGAGCGCTACTTCGGCGGCCCGCACCCGGCGTGGAAGCTCACCGTCGGCGACCTCCAGGACAACCTGGTCGAGACCGACGTCGACCGCGTCATCCTCGACATGCTGGCCCCCTGGGAGTGCCTGGACGTCGCCTCCGAGGCGCTCGTCCCCGGCGGCCTCATCTGCTGCTACGTGGCCACCACCACGCAGATGTCCAGGACCGTCGAGGCGCTGCGCGACCACGGCACCTTCACCGAGCCGCAGGCCTGGGAGACCATGGTCCGCACCTGGCACCTGGAGGGCCTGGCGGTCCGCCCGGACCACCGGATGATCGGCCACACCGGCTTCCTGCTCACCGCCCGCCGCCTGGCGGACGGTGTGGAGCCGCCGCTGCGCCGCCGCCGCCCGGCCAAGGGCGCGTACGGCGAGGACTACGACAACGGGGCACCCGAGCCCACCCTCCAGGAGCGCGCCGCCGCCCGCAAGGCCGCCCGCGACACGGAGACGGAGCAGCCCGACCTGGGCTGAGCCCCGGAACCCACCGCGAAAGGGGTGGTACGAGCACACCGCTCGTACCACCCCTTTCGCATCCCGCCGATCACGGTGTGGGACGATGCTCGCGCACGCAGACCAGCTCCTGGAGCTCTGGAGGGGACGCCTGGTGGAGACCGCGGTCGGGACGACGGCGACGGCTGGACAGCGGACACCGCGGAGCCGCTCCGGGCCCGGGCACGCGCGCACCGCCCCCTGGCACTGGGCCGTCGCCCTGGCCGGCTGCGGCGCGGTCGTGGGGGCCGCGCTGGCCGCCTCCCCGGCGACCGGCACCCCGGTACCCGCGCACCCCGTGCCCACGTCCCTCGCGGTGAGCGCGGGCCCCGACCCGTCCCAGGTCCAACTCCCGCTGGACTGTGGCCCGTTCCCGGTCAAGACGGCGCTCAGCGTGTCCGCGCGGCTCGGCGACGGGCGCCCCGCCACGGTGGTCACCGCGCACTGCGCCACCGAGACCGGCACCCCGCCGGACGCCGTCCTGCTGCTCGGCTTCGGCCCGGGCGGGCGCCCGGAGGTGGTGGCCACGCTGCTGCCCGAGCGCGAGAACCTCACCGTGAGCCGGATCGCGGTGCGTTCGGACGGCGCCATCACCGGCCACGCGCAGGGGTATTCGAGCGAGGACGTGCCGCGGTTCCGGCCCGACATCTCGGTCGACCTCACCTGGACGCGCAAGGGCGGCGGCTGGGAACGCTCCCAGACCGCCGCCCCGCTCTCCGCCGTGTGACGGACCGACCGCCGTGCGGACCCGCTGATCCGCGGGCCGGCTACTCCGCGTCCGGCCCGTACACCTCGACCCGGTCGGCGACCCGGCGCACGTGGATGCAGTCGCCGGGGCACTCCTTCGCCGAGTCCACCACGTCCTGAAGGATCGTCAGCGACACCGGGGCGGTCTCCCCGGGCTGCTGGCGCAGCTCGTCGTCCGGCCCCTTCACATAGGCCAGCCCGTCGATGTCGAGCTCGAAGACCTCGGGCGCGTACTGCACGCAGATGCCGTCGCCGGTGCACAGATCCTGGTCGATCCACACCTCCAGCTCTTCGGCCGCTGCCGCCGTCTGCTCGGTCACCGACATGGTCCCCTGCCGTTTCTGTCCCGGGTCGCCCCTATTCCTGGAGCAATCCCGCCATTCGTACAACGATCGGACCTCGACTTGTGGTCGCGATCGGATATCACTTCGCTCGACGATACATCTGGCCCGCTTTGGGTGGTGCGCGGTGGGTATCCCCCTTAGCAGAGGGGAAGCACGCTGGGGCGAAGATCGGACACGCCCGTTCCATCTTTCTTGATCTAGGGGTTTACGGACCCCTGGTCCCAGGTAGGGTCTGGAAGCGTCCAGCTCCCCGGAGGAGGTGAGGACCGTGGCAGCCCACGATGACGACTACAACCGCAGCACCGGCAGGCCCGCTCGTGGTTCCGACGAGGCCGCTCAGGTCTCGTACCTTGAGCAGGAAATCGCCGTGTTGCGCCGCAAGCTCGCCGACTCGCCGCGCAATTCGAGGATCCTCGAAGAGCGGATCGTCGAGCTCCAGACCAACCTGGCGGGCGTGACCGCCCAGAACGAACGGCTCGCCTCCACCCTGCGAGAGGCCCGCGACCAGATCGTGGCCCTCAAGGAGGAAGTGGACCGGCTGGCACAGCCCCCGGCCGGCTTCGGCACCTTCCTCGACGCGAACGAGGACGGCACCGCGGACATCTTCACCGGCGGGCGCAAGCTCCGCGTGAACGTCAGCCCGAGCGTCGCCCTCGACGAGGTGCGGCGCGGCCAGGAAGTGATGCTCAACGAGGCCCTCAACATCGTGGACGCGATGGCCTTCGAGAACATCGGCGAGATCGTCACCCTCAAGGAGCTCCTGGAGGACGGCGAGCGCGCCCTGGTGCTGGGGCACACCGACGAGGAGCGGGTGGTGCGCCTCGCCGAACCGCTGCGTGGGCTGACCATCCGGTCCGGGGACGCCCTGCTGCTGGAGCCCCGCTCCGGCTACGTCTTCGAGGTCGTCCCGAAGTCCGAGGTCGAGGAGCTGGTCCTCGAGGAGGTCCCGGACATCGACTACCGCCAGATCGGCGGTCTGAGCAACCAGATCGAGCTGATCCGCGACGCGGTCGAGCTGCCCTACCTGCACGCCGACCTCTTCAAGGAGTACGAGCTGCGCCCGCCCAAGGGCGTGCTGCTCTACGGCCCGCCCGGCTGCGGCAAGACGCTGATCGCCAAGGCGGTCGCCAACTCGCTGGCCAAGAAGGTCGCCGAGGTCACCGGCCGCCCCCAGGGGAAGAGCTACTTCCTCAACATCAAGGGCCCCGAGCTGCTCAACAAGTACGTGGGCGAGACCGAGCGGCAGATCCGCCTGGTCTTCCAGCGGGCCCGGGAGAAGGCGGGCGAGGGCACGCCCGTCATCGTCTTCTTCGACGAGATGGAGTCGCTGTTCCGCACCCGCGGCTCCGGCGTCAGCTCGGACGTGGAGAACACCATCGTCCCGCAGCTGCTCGCCGAGATCGACGGCGTGGAGGGCCTGGAGAACGTCATCGTCATCGGCGCCTCCAACCGCGAGGACATGATCGACCCGGCGATCCTGCGGCCCGGCCGCCTGGACGTCAAGATCAAGATCGAGCGCCCGGACGCCGAGGCCGCGAAGGACATCTTCTCCAAGTACCTCAAGGACTCGCTGCCGTTCCACCCGGACGACCTCAAGGAGCACGACAGCTCCGTCGGGGCCACGGTGGCCGCGATGATCCAGTCGGTGGTGGAGCGGATGTACTCCGAGACCGAGGAGAACCGCTTCCTGGAGGTCACCTACGCCAACGGTGACAAGGAGGTCCTGTACTTCAAGGACTTCAACTCCGGCGCGATGATCCAGAACATCGTCGACCGCGCGAAGAAGATGGCCATCAAGGACTTCCTCGACCACGGTCAGCGCGGTCTGCGCGTCTCCCACCTGCTCGCCGCCTGCGTGGACGAGTTCAAGGAGAACGAGGACCTCCCGAACACCACCAACCCGGACGACTGGGCCCGCATCTCCGGCAAGAAGGGCGAGCGGATCGTCTTCATCCGCACGCTGGTCACCGGCAAGCAGGGCGCCGAGTCCGGCCGCTCGATCGACACTGTCGCCAACACGGGGCAGTACCTGTAAGCACGCGGTTGTCCGGGCCGGCAGCGGTCCCCGGAGCTGTACGCACACCGTCCGGCTGTGGCGCCTCGCGGCCCCGCAGCCGGACGGCGCGTCTCCGGGCCCGCCGCTCGGCGCCGGGTTCTAGGCTCGACCCACCGTCCGCGGGCAGAGGCCCGGCGTCGGTGTTGTTCGGCGGTACGTCAGAGTGCTCCGCCCGTCGGGGGCGGTGCACCGGGCAAGGAGGGCCGCATGACCGTACGGCGCGTGATGGGCATCGAGACCGAGTACGGGATCTCCGTGCCCGGGCACCCCAACGCCAACGCCATGCTCACCTCGTCCCAGATCGTCAACGCGTACGCGGCGGCGATGCACCGGGCACGGCGGGCCCGCTGGGACTTCGAGGAGGAGAATCCGCTGCGCGACGCACGGGGGTTCGACCTGGCCCGCGAGGTCGCGGACGCCAGCCAGCTGACCGACGAGGACATCGGCCTCGCCAACGTCATCCTCACCAACGGGGCCCGGTTCTACGTGGACCACGCGCACCCCGAGTACAGCTCGCCCGAGGTGACCAACCCGCGTGACGCCGTGCTCTGGGACAAGGCCGGCGAGCGGATCATGGCGGCCGCGGCACAACGCGCGCTGGAACTGCCCAACGGGCAGACCATCCACCTCTACAAGAACAACACCGACAACAAGGGCGCCTCCTACGGCACCCACGAGAACTACCTGATGAAGCGGGCGACACCGTTCGCCGACATCGTCCGCCACCTCACCCCGTTCTTCGTCTCCCGCCAGGTGGTCACCGGCGCCGGCCGGGTCGGCATCGGCCAGGACGGCTCCGCGCACGGCTTCCAGATCAGCCAGCGGGCGGACTACTTCGAGGTCGAGGTGGGCCTGGAGACGACGCTCAAGCGCCCGATCATCAACACCCGCGACGAGCCGCACGCCGACGCCGAGAAGTACCGCCGACTGCACGTGATCATCGGGGACGCCAACCTCTCCGAGATCTCCACCTACCTCAAGCTGGGCACCACCTCGCTGGTCCTGTCGATGATCGAGGACTCCTTCATCGCCGCCGACCTCGCGGTGGACCAGCCGGTGCGCACCCTGCACCGGGTCTCCCACGACCCGACGCTCAAGCACCTGATCACCCTGCGCAACGGGCGCCGGCTCACCGCCGTCCAGCTCCAGCTGGAGTACTTCGAGCTGGCCCGCAAGTACGTGGAGGACCGCTTCGGCACCGACGCGGACGAGCAGACGGTGGACGTGCTGGCGCGCTGGGAGGACGTCCTGGGCCGGCTGGAGCGCGACCCGATGTCGCTGTCCCGGCAGCTGGACTGGATCGCCAAGCGGGAGATCCTGGAGGGATACCGCAGCCGGGACGCCCTGGAGTGGGACAACCCGAGGCTGCACCTGGTCGACCTCCAGTACAGCGACGTACGGCCCGAGAAGGGCCTCTACAACCGCCTGGTGGCCCGCGGGCGGTTCGAGCGGCTGGTCACCGAGGACGAGGTCGAGCGGGCCGTCTCCAAGCCGCCGGAGGACACCAGGGCGTACTTCCGCGGTCGCTGTCTGGAGCAGTACGCGGACCACGTCGCGGCGGCCTCCTGGGACTCGGTGATCTTCGACCTGCCGGGCCGGGACTCGTTGCAGCGCGTCCCCACCCTGGAACCGCTGCGCGGCACCCGCAACCACGTCAAGGAGCTGCTGGACCGCTGCCGCACGGCCGAGGACCTGCTCCGGGTGCTGGCCGGCGGGTAACTTTTCGATCACCATGGGTGAACGTCCGCCGAATGGGAATCATCCGGGGTGGCAGCGGGTGTTGGACAGGAAGCGCCACCGGCAAACCGGGAGCGGCAGTCGCACCTTGTGTATAGGGTCGGTGCAGCAAGCAACGACCGAACCGTGCCAGACGAATCGAGCGGGGTGAGGGAAATGGCGAGCAAGGACACCGGCGGCGGCCAGCAGCGGGCAAACCGTTCCTCCGAGGAGGTCGAGGAGCAGGCCGCGGAAAGCCAGAATTCCGACGACCTCAAGGAGCGTCAGGAAAAGCTGAGCGACGACGTCGACGCGGTGCTGGACGAAATCGACGAGGTCCTCGAGTCGAATGCCGAGGATTTCGTGCGCGGATTCGTCCAGAAGGGCGGGCAATAGCCCGCACCCGGGCATTCCGAATTCACGGTCGCGACCGTCCGGGGCGGCCGGGCGGCGAGCACCGCCCGGCCGTCCGGCACCGGCCCCTCCACCCGTGGACAGTGATCGTCGGGCGGGTAGGGTGCGGGCAGCGCGCGCTTCAAGCTACCTGGAAGGAATCGTGTGGAAGCCAACACTCGTGGCACCGGGCGTCTACCGGCTGCCTTCCTGACCCCGGGGTCGTCCTCGTTCATCGACTTCCTCGCCGAGCACAAGCCGGAGCTGGTCCCCGGTCGCCGCGGGCTCCCCGAGGGCGCCGTGGTCGAGGCCCCGCACGGGACCACGATCGTGGCCGCGACCTTCGACGGCGGCGTGGTGATCGCGGGTGACCGCCGGGCCACGATGGGCAACGTGATCGCCCAGCGCGACATGGAGAAGGTGTTCCCGGCCGACGAGTTCAGCGCGGTCGGCGTGGCCGGCACCGCGGGCCTCGCGATCGAGATGGTCCGGCTGTTCCAACTGGAGCTGGAGCACTACGAGAAGATCGAGGGCACCACGCTCTCCCTGGAGGGCAAGGCCAACCGGCTCACCACCATGATCCGGGGCAACCTGGGCATGGCGATGCAGGGCCTCGCGGTGGTGCCGCTGTTCGCCGGCTACGACCTGGACCTCGGCCGCGGCCGGATCTTCAACTACGACGTCACCGGCGGGCGGTCCGAGGAGCGCGGCTTCACCGCCACCGGCTCCGGCTCGGTCTTCGCGCGCGGCTCGATGAAGAAGCTCTACAGCGAGGGGCTGACGGCCGACCAGGCCGTCACCATGGTCGTCCAGGCGCTGTACGACGCGGCCGACGACGACTCCGCCACCGGCGGCCCGGACCTCGCCCGCAAGATCTTCCCGATCGTCTCGCTGATCACCGAGGACGGCTTCCGCCGACTCACCGAGGCGGAGGTCACGGAGGTCGCCGTCGCCATCACCGACGAGCGCCTGGCCCGGCCCAACGGCCCGCAGGCCCCGCTGATCTAGCCACCACCTCACAGGAAAGGGACGACCGCCGGTGTCGACACCGTTCTACGTCTCACCCCAGCAGGCCATGGCGGACCGCGCGGAGTACGCCCGCAAGGGCATCGCGCGCGGCCGCAGCGTGGTCGTGCTCACCTACGCCGACGGCATCGTCTTCGTCGCGGAGAACACCTCCAGGGCGCTCCACAAGGTCTCCGAGATCTACGACAAGATCGCCTTCGCGGCGGTCGGCCGCTACAACGAGTTCGAGAACCTGCGCATCGGCGGCGTCCGCTACGCCGATCTGCGCGGCTACTCCTACGACCGGGCCGACGTCACGGCCCGGGGCCTGGCCAACGTGTACGCCCAGACCCTGGGCACCATCTTCTCCTCGGTCGGTGAGAAGCCGTACGAGGTCGAGCTGATCGTGGCCGAGGTCGGCCGCACCCCCGACAACGACCAGATCTACCGGCTCACGCCGGACGGCTCGGTCGTGGACGAGAAGAACTACGTGGTGGTCGGCGGCAACGCCGACTCGATCGGCAACTACCTGGGCCAGCGCCACCGGGCCGGCCTGAGCCTCACCGAGGCGGTGAAGGTCGCGGTGGACTCGCTGGCGCGCGACCCCAACGGCGGCAGCGCGCGCAGCCTCACGCCGGAACAGCTGGAGGTCGCGGTCCTCGACCGCCAGCGGTTCCAGCAGCGCAAGTTCAAGCGGATCCTGGGCAACCAGCTGGGCCGGCTGCTCGACGGGGACCAGTCCGCCGAGGCGGACGACGACGACAACCCGGCGGACGGCACGCCGGTGTAGCAGTACCTGTGGAGTTCCGTACGGCGGCCCCGCCGCCGTCGTGCGGGACTCCGGTGCCCCTGCGGCGGCCCAGCCGTCGTGGAGGCGGTTTCGGACAGCTCCGACAGAGAATGGAGTGCTCATGGACCGCCGGATTTTCGGGCTGGAGAACGAGTACGGCGTGACCTGCACGTTCCGCGGGCAGCGGCGGCTGTCGCCGGACGAGGTCGCGCGGTACCTGTTCCGCCGGGTCGTCTCCTGGGGCCGAAGCAGCAACGTCTTCCTGCGCAACGGCGCCCGCCTCTACCTCGACGTCGGCTCCCACCCCGAGTACGCCACCCCCGAGTGCGACGACGTCGTCGAGCTGGTGACGCACGACAAGGCCGGCGAGCGGATCCTCGAAGGCCTCCTGGTGGACGCCGAGCGGCGGCTGCACGAGGAGGGCATCGCGGGGGACGTCTACCTCTTCAAGAACAACACCGACTCGGCCGGGAACTCCTACGGCTGCCACGAGAACTACTGCGTGGCCCGGCACGGCGAGTTCTCCCGGCTCGCCGACGTGCTGATCCCGTTCCTGGTCACCCGGCAGCTGATCTGCGGCGCGGGCAAGGTGCTCCAGACCCCGCGCGGCGCGGTGTACTGCGTCAGCCAGCGGGCCGAGCACATCTGGGAGGGCGTCAGCTCCGCCACCACCCGTTCGCGTCCGATCATCAACACCCGGGACGAGCCGCACGCGGACGCCGAGCGCTACCGCCGGCTGCACGTGATCGTCGGCGACTCCAACATGTCCGAGACCACGACGCTGCTCAAGGTCGGCTCCACCGACCTGGTGCTGCGGCTGATCGAGGCCGGCGTGGTGATGCGCGACCTCACCCTGGAGAACCCGATCCGGGCGATCCGCGAGGTCAGCCACGACCTCACCGGCACCCACCAGGTGCGGCTCGCCAACGGCCGGGAGGCCAGCGCGCTGGACATCCAGGAGGAGTACTACACGAAGGCCCTGGAGTTCGCGGACCGCAAGGGCATCAACACCGGCACCGTCGGCCGGGTGCTCGACCTGTGGGGCCGCACCCTGGAGGCCGTCCGCACCGAGCGGCTGGACGGGGTGGCCCAGGAGATCGACTGGATCATGAAGTACAAGCTCATCGAGCGCTACCGCGAGAAGCACGGGATGAGCATGTCCAACCCGCGGGTGGCCCAGATCGACCTCGCGTACCACGACATCCACCGCCGCCGCGGCCTGTTCTACCTGCTCCAGGGCAAGGGCCAGGCGCAGCGGGTGACCACCGACCTCAAGACCTTCGAGGCCAAGTCGATCCCGCCGCAGACCACCCGGGCCCGGCTGCGCGGGGACTTCATCCGCCGGGCGCAGGAGCAGCGCCGGGACTTCACGGTGGACTGGGTGCACCTGAAGCTGAACGACCAGGCGCAGCGCACGGTGCTGTGCAAGGACCCGTTCCGCTCGGTGGACGAGCGGGTGGAGAAGCTGATCGCGGGGATGTAGCGGAGGCGGTGTGATCGAGGCGTTGTGATCAAGGCGGTGACCGGCCCCGGTGGTGTCTACCGGGGCCGGACGCGTGCCGGGCATACGCTGTCCGTCGAGTCAGGAGAGCCGACTTCGACCGACAGTTAGGACCACCGTGCGCCGCACCGCCGGTTTGCTTCTCACCCTGCCGTTGCTGCTCGCGGTCGCCTGCAGCAGTTCCCCCAAGGCGGCCGGCCCGGCGACGCCGTCCACGGCGAGCGCCGCCCCGACGGTGCCCGCGCCGGTCGCCGAGGCGTCGCCGATGCCCACTCTTTCGGGTGGCGGATACGGCAGCAAGGCCACCATCACCATTCCCGAGGGCCAGCAGCCCAGCGGCCAGTTCGTGGTGAACACGGTCATCGAGGGTGAGCGGGCGACCGTCAACAAGGGCGACTGGGTGACGGTCAACTACACCGCCAAGGACTGGACCACCGGCAAGGACCTGCCGAGCTCGTACGACGCCAACGGCAAGCCGCAGCTCTACCAGGCCGGCAGCGGGCAGCTGGTGCCGGCGCTGGACCAGAGCGTGATCGGCAAGAAGGTGGGCTCCCGGCTGCTGGTGGTGGCCCCGCCGGAGGCGGCCTTCGGCGAGCAGGGCTCCAGCCAGCTGGGCGTCAGCAAGGGCGACACCGTCGTGTTCGTGCTGGACATCATGGAGAGCCTGCCGCCGGACTCCACGCTCACCGGGACGATGACCGAGCCGCCCGCGACGCTGCCGCAGGTCAAGGACAACGGCAAGGCGCCGGTGACGATCACGATCCCGGAAGGGCAGGCCGCGCCCACCGACCTCCAGCAGGCGGTGCTGATCAAGGGCGAGGGCAAGCAGGTCAAGAGCGGGCAGACCCTGGTGGTGCAGTACACCGGGGTGCTGTGGGCCAACGGCCAGCAGTTCGACTCCTCCTGGACGCACGGCGGCGCGCAGGCGGTGCAGATCGGCACCGGCAGCGTGATCGAGGGCTGGGACAAGGGCCTGGTCGGGCAGAACGTCGGCAGCCGGGTCCTGCTGGTGGTCCCGCCGGCGCTCGGCTACCAGGACAAGGCGCAGGGCTCGGTGCCGGCGAACTCGACGCTGGTCTTCGTGATCGACATTCTCGAAGCGGTCTAGGAACTCACCCCAGGGATTCCGTACGCTTGGGCGGACGCTCGTACAGCGAAGCGTCCGCCCTCATCCTGAGCTGTCATACTGCCCACGCACTGTGGCAGGCGCCGCCCGGTGCCGAGGTCCGGGCGGGGCGGTGCGGCAGCAGGCCGGCGTGCCCACGCCGGACGCAGACCTGGAAGACCTCGTGGCGAGATGGATGGGGAGTCATGACTGAGAAGACGCCGAGCCCGGGCGGGGCCGGTACCGCGGCGAACGACAGCTCTGCGGGTGACCCGGCCGCCTCCCGTCCCGGCGGCCCGGTCGGCGGGGACCGCGAGTCGATCGTCGTCCCCCCGGCGATCCTGGCGCAGCAGGCCGGCTGGGCGCAGCCCGGCGACGCGCCGCGCCCCGCGGGCGGGACCAGGACGGACGACGACGCCCCGCAGATCTTCGCCTCCAACGTGCGCAAGACCGACAGCTCGGAGGCCGGGTACGACGAGAACCCGCCCGGTGTCGGCAAGCTGGGCGTGATCCTCGGCACGGTGCTGGCCCTGCTGCTGGTCGGCAGCGGCATCACGCTCTACGTGGTGAACAAGGACGGCTCCAAGGACAGCGCCGCGGCCAAGCCGGACGCGGCCAAGAGCGCGCCGCCCACGCCGACCGCCGACCCGGTGCCGCCGATCAAGGACAGCGCCAAGGTGCTGCCGACGGTCGCCGGGGACTTCGGCAAGAAGGCCGAGATCCAGGTGCCGGGCGAGGCCTCCGACGGCTCCTTCGTCGTCAAGGTGCTCACCGAGGGCACCGGCGCCAAGGTGGAGAAGAACTCCTGGGCCTCGGTGGACTACACCGCCAAGGACTGGACCACCGGCAAGGACATCCCGAGCTCGTACGACGCCGACGGGAAGCCGCAGATCTTCCAGGCCGGCACCGACGCGCTGATCCCGGCCCTGGACCAGGCCGTGGTCGGCAAGAAGGCCGGCAGCCGGCTGCTGGTGGTGGCCCCGCCGGCCGCCGCGTTCGGCGCCCAGGGCAAGGCCGACATGTCGATCGGCGCCAAGGACGACCTGATCTTCGTGATCGACATCCGCAACGCCAACGCGCCCGACGCCGTGGTGAGCGGAACCGTCACCCCGCCGCCGGCGGACTTCCCGCAGGTCAAGGACAACGGCAAGAAGCCGGCCGAGATCACCCCGGTGGCCGGCGCGAAGGACCCGACCGAGCTGAAGTCGCACGTCCTGATCAAGGGCACCGGGCCGAAGGTGGAGAAGGGCGAGAAGGTCGTCGTCCAGTACACCGGCGCGCTGTTCTCCAGCGGCAAGGTGTTCGACTCCTCGCTCAGCAAGGGCCAGGCGTTCACCTTCCCGGTCGGCGGCGGCCAGGTCATCCAGGGCTGGGACCAGGGCCTGGAGGGCCAGACCGTCGGCAGCCGGGTCGAGCTGGTGATCCCCGCCTCGCTGGGCTACGGCGACAAGGGCCAGGGCGACATCCCGCCCGGCGCGACGCTGGTCTTCGTGGTGGACATCCTCGACGCGGGTCAGGGCTGATCCACTTTCGGGTGACAATGGTGCACGTGTGACCTTCGGGCCCGGCCGCGTGGCCGGTCCCTTACGGGCGGCGGGCGCCCGTACCGTGGTCCGGGAAGAACGGACCGGGTGCGGGCGCCCGCCGCTTGGTCGTGACAGCGAAGCGAATGTGAGAAGAGGGACTGTGAGCGTCAACCTCAACGAGAAGCCCGAGATCGACTTCCCGATCGGCGACGCCCCGACGGAGCTGCAGATCCGCGACATCGTCGTCGGTGACGGCGAGGAGGCCAAGCGGGGTCAGAACGTCAGCGTCCGCTACGTCGGTGTGACCTTCGAGACCGGCGAGGAGTTCGACGCGAGCTGGAACCGGAGCCCCAACGAGTTCCGCTTCCCGCTGGGCGGCGGCCGCGTCATCAAGGGCTGGGACCAGGGCGTCGTCGGCATGAAGGTCGGCGGCCGCCGCGAGCTGACCATCCCGGCGCGCCTGGCGTACGGCAACCAGTCGCCGACGCCGCTCATCCCGGCCGGCTCGACCCTGATCTTCGTGGTCGACCTGCTGGCCGTCTGAGCCTGCCGTGACCGTGGGCCGGACCCCTCCGGGGGCCCGGCCCACGGGCATGTCCGGGGGTGTTCGGGGATGCCGCTTTTGCGGTGCGTACCGCTACCGGTACGGTCGGTCCCGCCGGGTGGTGATCGCCCGGTTGGCGCACCCCGCGCTCGGCGCGGCACACCGGAAGGGTCAGCGATGGCGATCGCGAAGGCAGAGCGGCTGATGAATCTCGCCCTGTGCCTGATGAACACCAGACGTCCGCTCTCCAAGAAGGAGCTGCGGGAGTCCATCGAGGCGTACCGCGAGGCCTGGCAGAACGGCAGCGAGGACGCCTTCAACCGGATGTTCGAGCGGGACAAGGACGACCTGCGCGAGCTCGGCCTGGTGATCGACGTCGACGAGAGCACCCTGGACGGCGAGCTCGGCTACCTGGCCCGCGCCGACCGCAACCGGCTGCCCGAGATCGCCCTCGACGCCGAGGAGGCGGCCGCGCTGACCCTGGCCGCCCGGGTCTGGCAGCAGGCCAAGATGTCCGGTGCGGCCAGCGGCGCCCTGCAGAAGCTGCGCGCGGCCGGGGTGCCGTTCGCCGAGGCCGAGGGCCGCACCGCCCTGGAGCCGCGCATCCCCGCCCGGGAGGCCGCGTTCGAGCCGCTGCTCACCGCCGCCCGGGACCGCCGTCCGGTCGCCTTCGAGTACCGCAAGGCCGGCGCCGCCGCCGCCGAGCAGCGCAGCGTCGAGCCGTGGGCGCTGGAGTGCTGGCGCGGGCACTGGTACCTGGCCGGGTACGACCGCGACCGCGGCGACGCCCGGGTGTTCCGGCTCAGCCGGATCACCGGCAAGGTGAAGGCGAGGTCCGGGGCGTTCCTCGGCACCGTGCCCGAGCACGTGGACGTCCGGGCCACCGTGGCGAAGTTCGCGGGGGAGGGGGCCACCGCCACCGCGACCGTCCGGGTCCGCCGGGGCGCCGGCTTCCCGCTGCGCACCAAGGCGCTGGGCAGCACCCGGGTGGACGAGGCCTGGGACGAGCTGGAGATCCCGTACGGCAACGGGCTGGGCGCGGACCTGGCGGAGTTCGGGCCGGACGTGCTGGTGCTCGGGCCGGAGGAGCTGCGGGCGGATGTGGTCGACCGGCTGCGGGCGGTCGCGGGTATCGAGGGAGAGCGTCCGTGAGTAATGCCATCGACCAGACGCGACGGATGCTGTCGCTGGTCACCTACCTGCGCGAGCGGCCCGGGGCCGAGGTCGCCGAGGTGGCCCGGGCGTTCGGGATCAGCGAGCGCGAGCTGATCGCGGACCTCAACGTGCTGCCGATGTGCGGCACCAGCTTCCGCGGCGGCGACCTGCTCGACATCGACACCGACGGCGAGCGGATCTGGTGGCACAACGTCGACGACGTGGCCCAGCCGCTGCGGCTGGCCGCCGACGAGGCGACCGCGCTGCTGGTGGCCGCCCGCGCGGTGGCCGGGCTGCCGGGCCTGCGGGCCGGGGACCGGGAGGCGCTCACCCGGGCCGTCGCCAAGATCGAGAACGCGGCCGGGGAGAGTGCCGAGGGCAGCGCCCGGGTCGGCGTGACCTTCGAGGCGGAGAGCCACGTGTTCGCCGACATCGACCGCGCGCTCAGCGAGGGCCGCCGGCTCTGGCTGCGCTACTACTCGCACGGGCGCGGCGGGATGACCGAGCGCGAGGTGGACCCGATCCGGCTGCTCACCGAGGGCCACACCTACCTCGAGGCCTGGTGCCGCACCTCCGAGGACCACCGGATGTTCCGGCTCGACCGGGTCGCCGAGATCCGCGTCCTGGACGTCCCGGCCGACCCGCCCCGGCGCGAGCCGCGCGACCTGAGCGGCGGGCTGGTCAACCCGGCGGCGGACGACCCCGAGGTGGTCGTCGAGGTCTCCTCCGGGGGGCGCTGGGTGGCCGAGTACTACACCCACGACCGGGCCGAGGAACTGCCCGACGGCGGGCTGCGGATCACCCTGCGCAGCGCCGACCCCTCCCAGCTGCGCCCGCTGGCGCTGCGGCTGGGCCGGGACGGCCGGATCGTCTCGCCGCCCGAACTGGCCGAGCAGGCGCGCTCGGCCGCGCGGGAGGCGCTGGCCGCCTACGGGGAGGGGCGGGCCTGAGCGGTGGAACCCGGGACCAGATTCAAGGTGTACTGCTCCGAGTGCCGGGAGAAGGTGGAGCTCCCGGCCGAGGACTTCCGCCTGACCCTCGGTCGCACCCCGGCCCAGGCGCACTACAGCTTCGGCTGCCCGCGGTGCGGTGCGGCGGTGCGCAAGCCGGCCGGGGAGAAGATCGTCGAGGCGCTCACCGGGGCCGGGGTGCGCACCATGCGGCTCGTCCCGGCGGAGGGGTGACCCCCGTATAGGGTGGGCGCATGTCCTGGATGCTCGTCGCCGCCGTCCTGCTCGCCACCGCGGGCCTGCTGGTCCTCGGGGTCCTCGCGATCCGGCTCTGGCTGGACGTGCGGGCGCTGGCCGAAGGCGTGGACCGGGCCTCGCGGGCGCTGGCCGCGGCGGCCGAGGACCTGGCGGACGCGATGCCGGCGGCGAACGCCCCGGCGGCGGAGCGGGTCCCGGCCGCTTAGCACGGCGCGGCTCCGGGTGGTACGGGGGCTGCTGCGCGCGGGTGGGGGCGGGTTACGCTCTCAGTTGGCTCCTGAACCGCGTACCGGGGGCCGCTGTCCTGTTCGGGCGGCCGTCGTCGTGGCGTCATCCGCAGCGGTTACCATCCGCAGCGGACGGCCCGACGGGCCGCCATGACTGAAGGTGGTCGCGCATGCGCATCTCGCCGACCGCGATCGTGGTGATCGTGGTTCTCGCCATCCTGCTGTTCGGAGCCAAGCGGCTGCCCGACCTGGCGCGCTCGCTGGGCAAGTCGATGCGGATCCTGAAGAGCGAGGCCCAGGCGATGCGTTCGGACGGCCGGTCCGAGCAGCCGGCCCCGCCCGCCCAGGCAGCGGCTTCGGTCGACGGTGCCGCGGGCCGGACCATCCAGTCCGCTCCGGGCGCTTCGGCCACGGCCCGTCCGGTGAACGAGCCCGCCGCCGGGGCCTCCGCGCCGGACGGCGACCGCCCGCACTGAGCGCGGCGCACGTGAGGCAGCTGACGCGCGCCGCGCGCACGACGTGCGGGAGTCGCGCGACCACGGAGGCCCGTCGACCGACGGGCCCCGACGCACGAGTTGAGGACCGGGGTTGAGCAAGCTCTCCAAGGCGCCGAAGGCGTCAAAGGATCCTGAGGGGCGGATGGCCCTCGCCGACCACCTGCGGGAACTGCGCAACCGCGTGGTCAAGTCGGTCCTGGCGATCGTGCTGATCACCATCGTGGCGGCGATCTACCACAAGCACCTGGAGGACTTCCTCCTGAAGCCGCTGCCGAGGTGCGACACCCTGGAGCAGGCCAAGCACTACCAGGGCAAGTGCGCCCAGGTCTCC
This sequence comes from Kitasatospora sp. NPDC058048, assembly GCF_042885555.1. Classification (NCBI taxonomy): domain Bacteria; kingdom Bacillati; phylum Actinomycetota; class Actinomycetes; order Kitasatosporales; family Streptomycetaceae; genus Kitasatospora; species Kitasatospora sp. NPDC058048. Next base: position 39,615 of record NZ_JBHVRT010000026.1, read on the forward strand.
AACATCGGTCTGACCGCCGGTTTCACCTGGATGCTGAAGGTCGCCCTGACTGCGGGCGTGGTCGCGACCGTGCCGATCTGGCTCTACCAGGTCTGGGCCTTCGTGGCGCCCGGTCTGCACCGGCACGAGAAGAAGTACACGGTCGTCTTCCTGCTCTGCGGGACGCCGCTGTTCCTGGCCGGTGTGGGCGTGGCCATCCTGGTGCTGCCGACCACGATCGACGTGCTGATCTCGTTCACGCCGAACAACACGACGCCGATCCTGCCGCCCGAGGACTACTTCGACATCGCCACCCGGATGGTGCTGGTCTTCGGTCTGGCCTTCGAGTTCCCGCTGCTGCTGGTGATGCTGAACGTCATCGGCATGGTCACCGGCAAGCGGCTGCTGGGCTGGTGGCGCGGCATGGTCATGGGCATCACGGTGTTCGCGGCCTTCGCCACGCCGAGCGCCGACCCGCTGACCATGCTGGGGCTGGCCGCGCCGATCTGGGGGCTGTACTTCGTCGCGGTGGGGATCGCGCTCCTGAACGACCGGCGCAAGGCGCGCCGCAACCCGGACGCCGGGCTGGACGACGAGGAGGCCTCGCACGTGGACCTCTCGGTGCAGCCGGTGGCCGGTGCGGAGTCCGTCCAGGCCTCGGCGACCCCGGCGGCCGGTGCGTCGGTGCCGGCGTCCCGTCGCGAGGAGATGGACGACATCACCTGAGCCGGTAGGGCTTGAGGGAGCCCCGGTCCGCCGCTCTGCCGAGCGGTGGGCCGGGGCTTCCCGCCGTTCCGGCCTTTCCGCTGGTGGGGGTGGTCCCGGGTTTCGGTGGGGCGGTCTTGGCAGGTCGCATGGCATGTGACATATTACTGAGGTGCTGAAGACCGAGAGACCTCCCCTGGACGTCGTCGTGGTCGGCGCCGGTGTGGTCGGCGCCGCCTGCGCCTACTACGCCGCCCGCGCCGGGCTCGCCGTCGCCGTCGTGGACCGCGGCCCGGTGGCCGGTGGCACCACCGGCGCGGGCGAGGGCAATCTGCTGGTCTCCGACAAGGAGCCCGGCCCCGAACTCGACCTCGCCCTGCTCAGCACCCGGCTCTGGCGCGAACTCGCCGAGCGGCTCGGCCCCGCGATCGAGTACGAGCCCAAGGGCGGCGTGGTGGTCGCCTCCACCGCCGCCGGGCAGGACGCGCTGCGGGCCTTCGCCGCCGGACAGCGGACCGTCGGGGTCGAGGCCGAGGAGGTGCCCGGCGAGCGGCTGCGCGAGCTGGAGCCGCACCTGGCCGAGGGCCTGGCCGGCGGCTTCCACTACCCGCAGGACGCCCAGGTCCAGCCCGCCCTGGCCGCCGCCCACCTGCTGCGCGAGGCCCGCCGGATGGGCGCCGAGCTGATCACCGGGGAGAGCGTCACCGCCGTCGACCGCGGCCCGGACGGCGCCGTGCGCGGCGTGCGGACCGACCGGCGGAGCCTGGCCGCCGCCGCCGTGGTGAACGCGGCCGGCACCTGGGGCGGCGAGATCGCCGCGCTGGCCGGAGTGCACCTGCCGGTGCTGCCCCGGCGCGGCTTCGTGCTGGTCACCGAGCCGCTGCCGCGGGTCGTGCGGCACAAGGTCTACGCCGCCGACTACGTGGCCAACGTGGCCAGCGGATCGGCCGGGCTGGAGACCTCCGCCGTGATCGAGGGCACCCCGGGCGGGCCGGTGCTGATCGGTGCCAGCCGGGAGCGGGTCGGCTTCGACCGCACGCTCTCCCAGGAGGTGCTGAGCCGGCTCGCCGCCCAGGCCGCCGCACTGTTCCCGGTGCTCGCCGACGTCACCGTGATGCGCACCTACCGGGGCTTCCGCCCGTACCTGCCGGACCACCTGCCGGCCATCGGCGCGGACCCCCGGGTGCCCGGGCTCTACCACGCCTGCGGGCACGAGGGGGCCGGCATCGGGCTGGCCCCGGCGACCGGGCTGCTGATCAGCGAGCAGCTCACCGGCAAGCGGCCGGAGCTGGACCTCGAACCGTTCCGGGCGGACCGCTTCCCGGCCGGGTGAGCGCCGGCCCGCCATCGCCACACATGAGATTCCGTCCAGGATTGGAGAAGCCGCCGATGCGCCGCCGCACCCCCGCCGGGCTGGTCCAGGCCGAGCCCGGGCCCGCCCACCACATCGAGTTCGACGGGCGGCCCGTCCCCGCGCTGCCCGGGCAGTCGATCGCCGCCGCGCTCTGGGCCGACGGCGTGCTCGCCTGGCGCACCACCCGGGTCGGCGGCAAACCGCGCGGGGCGTTCTGCGGGATCGGCGCCTGCTTCGACTGCCTGGCCACCGTGGACGGCCGCCCCAACCAGCGCACCTGCCTGCTCCCCGCGGAGCCCGGCACCACCGTCACCACCCAGGAGGGCCACGGCCGTGCCGACCTCGCCGTCTGACGCCCACGACAGCCAGCCGTACGACCTCGTGGTGGTCGGCGCCGGCCCGGCCGGGCTGGCCGCCGCCGTCACCGCCGCCGACCTCGGGCTGCGCTGCGCCCTGCTGGACGGCGGGGGTAGCACCGGCGGGCAGTACTACCGCCACCCGGCGCCCGGCCTGGGCGCGGCGCGGCCGGACCGGCTGCACCACCACTGGTCCGCCTACACGGGCCGGGCCGACCGGCTCGACGCGCACGAGCGCGCCGGGCGGGCCGCCTTCCTGGCCGGGCACCAGGTCTGGGCCCTGGAGCGCACCGGGGACGGCTTCGCGGTGCACGTCACCCGCGGGCCGGAGAGCACCGACCGGGCCACCGTCCGGTCCCGGTCGGTGCTGCTCGCCACCGGCGCGTACGAACGGCAGCTGCCGTTCCCCGGCTGGACCCTGCCCGGGGTGGTCACCGCGGGCGGCGCCCAGGCCATGCTCAAGGCCGGGCTGGTGCTGCCCGGGAAGCGGATCGTGGTGGCCGGCAGCGGCCCGCTGCTGCTCGCGGCCGCCTCCTCGCTGGTCACCGCCGGGGCCGAGGTGCCCGCCGTGGTCGAGGCGACCGCCTACCTCGGGTACGCGCGGCACCCCGGCGTGCTGGCGGGCGTGCCCGGCAAGCTGGTCGAGGGCGCCGGGCACGGCGGGGCGCTGCTGCGCCACGGCGTGCGGCTGCGCCCGCGCAGCGCGGTGGTCGAGGCGCACGGGACGGACCGGGTCACCGGCGTCACGGTGGCCCGGCTGGACGCCGACTGGCGGCCGGTGCCCGGCACCGGGCGGCGGATCGACTGCGACGCGCTCGCCGTCGGCCACGGCCTGCTGCCGCAGATCGACCTGGCCACCGAGCTGGGTGCGCGGACCGTGACCGGGCCGGACGGCGCGGTCGCGCTGGAGGTCGACGCCCGGCTGCGCACCAGCGTGCCCGGCCTCTGGTCCGCGGGGGAGACCAATGGCGTCGGCGGCGCGGACCTCGCGCTCGCCGAGGGCGAGCTGGCCGCGTACGCGGTGGCCGGGGAGCGGCCCGCGGCCGCGCTGATGCGCCGCCGCTCGCGGCTGCGGGCCTTCGCCGACCTGATGGCCGCCGCCCACCGGCCGGGCCCCGGCTGGACCGGCTGGCTGCGTCCGGACACCGACGTCTGCCGGTGCGAGGAGGTGCCGGTCGAGGCGATCCGGGAGGCCGTCGAGGAACTGGGCGCGGGCGATCCGCGCACCGTCAAGCTGCTCACCCGGGCCGGGATGGGCTGGTGCCAGGGCCGGATGTGCGGTCCGGCCGTGGCCTGCCTGGCCGGTTCGGGTGAGCCCGGGCCCGACCGGCGCCCACTGGGCTGCCCGGTGCCGCTCTCCCAGCTGGCGGCGGGGCCCACCCCGGAGTCGTAACGGGCCCGCCGTCGAACGGCGGGCCGGGGACCTTGTCTCCGGCCCGTCCCCTCTTGTAAAATGTCACACCTCATCAAGGAGCTCATGTGTCCATCACCCAGCACGACACCAACCGTCCCTGGCGCGGCATCATGGTCGCCACCACGCTCCCGCTGCGCCCGGACCACTCCGTCGACTACGACGCCTACGCCGAGCACGTCCGCTGGCTGATCGACTCCGGCTGCGAGGGCGTCGTCCCCAACGGCTCGCTGGGCGAGTACCAGACGCTCACCGCCGAGGAGCGCGCCAAGGTCGTCGAGGTCGCCGTCGAGGCGGCCGGCGACGGCTCCCGGGTCATGCCCGGCGTCGCCGCCTACGGCAGCGCCGAGTCCCGCCGCTGGGCCGAGCAGGCCGCCGAGGCCGGCGCCGGCTCCGTCCTGCTGCTCCCGCCGAACGCCTTCCGGGCCGACCACGCCTCGGTGCGCGCCCACTACGCCGAGGTCGCCAAGGCCGGCCTGCCGATCGTGGCCTACAACAACCCGATCGACACCAAGGTCGACCTGGTCCCCCCGCTGCTCGCCCAGCTGCACGCCGAGGGCTCGATCGTCGCGGTCAAGGAGTTCAGCGGCGACGTCCGCCGGGCGTACGAGATCGCCGAGCTGGCCCCCGGGCTGGACCTGCTGATCGGCGCCGACGACGTGCTGCTGGAGCTGGCGCTCGCCGGAGCGGTCGGCTGGATCGCCGGCTACCCGAACGCCCTGCCGGCCGCCTCGGTGGCGCTCTACGACGCCGCCGTCTCCAAGGACCTGGAGAGCGCGCTGCCGCTCTACAAGTCGCTGCACTCGCTGCTGCGCTGGGACTCCAAGACCGAGTTCGTCCAGGCCATCAAGCTCTCCATGGACATCGCCGGGCGCCCCGGCGGCCCGGTGCGCGCCCCGCGCCAGCCGCTCGTCCCGGAGATCGAGGCGGCCGTCCGCGCGGCCACCGAGAAGGCGCTGGCCGACGGCCTGGTCTGACACCGGCGCGAACCCGGGCCTCCGGGCCGGCTGCGGCGGCAGTCGGCCCGGCCCACCCCCCACCATCCGAACCTGTACGGGAGTTGTGACCCATGCGGAGCCGTCACGTGTTCCACGCCGTCGACTCGCACACCGAGGGCATGCCGACCCGGGTGATCACCGGCGGCTTCGGCGTCATCCCCGGCGCCACCATGGCCGAGCGCCGGGTGCACTTCCAGGAGCACCTGGACCACTTCCGCACCCTGCTGATGTACGAGCCGCGCGGCCACGCCGCGATGAGCGGCGCGATCCTCCAGCCGCCGACCCGGCCGGACGCCGACTTCGGCGTGCTCTACATCGAGGTCTCCGGACTGCTGCCGATGTGCGGGCACGGCACCATCGGGGTCGCCACCGTGCTGGTCGAGACCGGGATGGTCCCGGTGGTCGAACCGGTCACCACCGTACGGCTGGACACCCCGGCCGGACTCGTGGTCGCCGAGGTGCACGTCGAGGACGGCGCCGCCAAGGCGGTGACCATCCGCAACGTGCCCTCCTACTCGGTCGCCCTGGACCGCAAGATCGAGGTGCCCGGCTACGGCACGGTGACCTACGACCTCGCGTACGGCGGCAACTTCTACGCCATCCTGCCGCTCGCCGAGTTCGGGCTGCCCTTCGAGCGCGAGCGCAAGCAGGAGATCCTGGACGCCGGCCTGGCGATGATGGACGCGATCAACGCGAGCCCGGACCGGCCGGTGCACCCGGAGAACCCGTCCATCCACAGCTGCCACCACGTCCAGCTGCTCGCCCCCGGCTCCACCGCCGAGCACTCCCGGCACGCGATGGCCATCCACCCCGGCTGGTTCGACCGCTCGCCCTGCGGCACCGGCACCTCGGCGCGGATGGCCCAGCTGCACGCGCGCGGCGAACTGTCCCTCGGGCGGGACTTCCGCAACGACTCCTTCATCGGGACCACCTTCACCGGACGGCTGGTCGAGGAGACCGAGGTGGCCGGGCGGCCCGCGGTGGTGCCCACCGTCACCGGGCGGGCCTGGGTCACCGGCACCGCCCAGTACTTCCTCGACCCGAGCGACCCGTTCCCGGCGGGCTTCCTGCTCTGACCCCCCTCCTCCCTCCTTCGTTCCCCGTACCTCCCTCGAAGGGCTGCTGGCTGTGACCATCACCTCGTACAACCCCGCCGACCCCGCCGACCTCGTGGTCGCCGTCGAGGAGCCCGGCGCCGAGGCCGTGCGGGCCGCCGTCGGGCGGGCCCGGGCGGCGCAGGGCGACTGGCTCGCCGCCGGAGCGGGCGCCCGGTCGGCGGCGCTCGGCCGGATCGCGGACGCCGTGGAGGCGCACGCCCACGAGCTGGCCGCGCTGATCGTGCGCGAGGTCGGCAAGCCGCTGGCCGAGGCGCTCGGCGAGGTCGCCCGCACGGCGGCGATCTGGCGCTACTACGCGCAGGCGCCGTACGCGCCCTCCGGGGCGGTGCACGAGACCGCCGCCGGCCCCGGGCTGCTGCTCACCCGGCGCCGCCCCTACGGGGTCGCCGGGCTGATCGCGCCGTGGAACTTCCCGCTGGCGATCCCGACCTGGAAGGCCGCGCCGGCCCTCGCCGTCGGCAACGCGGTGGTGCTGAAGCCGGCGCCCGAGGCGACGGCCTGCGCGCTGCGGCTGGCCGAGCTGGCCGGGCTGCCCGAGGACGTGTTCACGGTGCTGCCCGGCGGGGCCGAGGAGGGCGCGGCGCTGGTGGAGACCGCGGACGTGATCTCCTTCACCGGCTCGACCGGCGTCGGCCGGGCCGTGGTGCGGGCCGCGACCGAGCGCGGGGTGCCGGTGCAGGCCGAACTCGGCGGGCTGAACGCCGCACTGGTGCTGCCGGACGCCGACATCACGCAGGCCGCCGGGCACATCGCCGCGGCCATCGCCGGGTACGCGGGGCAGAAGTGCACCGCCACCAGCCGGGTGATCGCGGTCGGCGCCGCCCACGAGCCGCTGCGCGAGGCGCTGGTCAAGGCGCTGGCGGCGGTCGACGACGCGGTCTGCGGGCCGGTGATCAACGCCGCCGCCCGGGAGCGGCTGACCGGCGCCGTCTCCTCGGCCGTCGAGGCCGGGGCGAGCGTGCTCACCGGCGGCCGGGTGCCCGAGCGGGACGGCTGGTACGTCGAGCCGACCCTGCTCGCCGAGGTGCCGGCCGAACACCCGCTGGCCCGCGAGGAGTTCTTCGGCCCGATCGCCGTGCTGCACGCCGCGGCCGACCTCGACGAGGCCATCGCGCTCGCCAACGACACCCCGCACAGCCTCTCCACCTCGGTGCACACCCGCAGCCTGGACGTGGCGCTGGCCGCCGCCGACCGGCTGGACGCGGGCATGATCCGGGTCAACGCCCCGTCCAGCGGCGTCGACTTCCACCTGCCCTTCGGCGGGGCCAAGGGCGCGAGCCACGGCGAGCGCGAGCAGGGCCAGGCCGCCCTGGACTTCTACACCGTCAGCCGGACCGTCAGCGTGCTGCCGGGAGGTGGCGCCTGATGTTCGTCCGCACCGTCGACTACCACACGGCCGGCGAGCCGTTCCGGATCGTGCTGGACGGCGTGCCGCCGATCCCCGGCGACACCGTCGCCGAGCGCCGGGCCATCGCGCTCGGCGCGGGCGGCAGCGCGACCGCGCCCCGGCCCAGCGCGCTGGACGACGTCCGGCAGCTGCTCGTCCGCGAGCCGCGCGGCCACGCCGGGATGTATGGCGGCTTCCTGGTGCCGCCGGACGACGACGAGGCGCACCTGGGCGTGCTGTTCTGGCACAAGGACGGCTACTCCACCGCCTGCGGGCACGGCACCATCGCGCTCGGCGCCTGGGCGGTGGACTCCGGACTGGTGGCCGCTCCCGAGGACGGCGTGGCACGGGTGCGGATCGACGTGCCGTCCGGCCGGGTCACCGCCCTGGTGCACCGGGCCGGCGGGCGCACCACCGGGGTGACCTTCCGCAACGTGCCCAGCCGGGTGACCGCGCTGAAGCTGCCCGTGGAGACCTCGCTCGGCACCGTGGAGGTCGCCGTGGCGCACTCCGGCGCCTGCTACGCCTCGGTGTCCGCGGCCGCCCTCGGGCTCGCCGTGGAACCGGATCGGCTGCCCGAGCTCACCGCCGTGGGGCGGGAGATCAGGGCCGCGCTGGCCGGCGCCGAGGCGGTCGCGCACCCGACGGACGCCCGGCTCTCGGGTGTGTACGGGGTGGTGCTGTACGACGAACTCCCCTCGGTGGACGGGGTGCTGAACCAGCGGAACGTCACCGTCTTCGCCGACGGCCAGATCGACCGCTCGCCCTGCGGCTCCGGAACCTCCGCCCGGCTGGCGGTGCTCGCCGCCGAGGGGCGGCTGGCCCCCGGCGAGCCGCTGCGGCACGAGTCGATCATCGGGACGGTCTTCTCCGGCCGCTTCCTGCCGGGCGGCGACCCGCAGGGCGAGGGCGTGGTCACCGAGGTCGGCGGGGCGGCCTTCCGCACCGGCGAGCACGGCTTCGTCCTGGAGCCGGACGACGAGCTGGGAGCGGGGTTCCTGCTGTGAGCCGGACATCCGAGAGCCGGACATCCGAGAGCCGGGCCGCCGCCGAGAGCCGGACGGCCGAGAACCGGACCGCTGTGGTTCCGAGCGACCCGAGCCCGACCGCACTGCCCCGTACGGCGGTTGTGCCGCTCCAGTACGCCGTGGCGGGCACCGGCGGAGTCGGACCCGCCGGTGCGGTGGGGGCGATCGAGCGGGTGCTGCTGGACGGGTTCGACCCGGAGGCGGCACCCGCCCGATCCGCCGTACCGGTGCCCGCCGGGGAACTGCTGATGATGCCGGCCGCCGCCGGGCCGTACGCGGGCGTGAAGATCGCCGGTGTCGCGCCGGCCAACCCGGAGCAGGGGCTGCCCCGGATCACCGGCAGCTACCTGCTGCTGGACGGGCCCACCCTGCAGCCGCTCGCCCTGCTGGACGGCGCCGCACTCACCGCGCTGCGCACGCCCGCCGTCACCGCGGCCGCGCTGCGGCGGCTGGCGGTGCCGGAAGCCGAGCACCTGGTGCTGTTCGGCTCCGGGCCGCAGGCGTACGGGCACCTGGACGCCCTGCTCGCCGTCCGGCCGCTGCGCCGGCTCACCGTGGTGGCGCGCAACGCCGACCGGGCGCAGGCGCTGGCGGTGTACGGGCGGGAGCTCGGGCTGACGGCCGAGGTCGGCGGGCCGCGGGCGGTCCGCGAGGCGGACCTGGTGGTCTGCTGCACCACCGCGCGCACGCCGCTGTTCGACGGCGCGCTGGTGCCCGCGCACGCGGCGGTGGCCGCGGTGGGCTCGCACGAGCCGGACGCGCGGGAGGTCGACGAACTGCTGGTCCAGCGGGCCGAGCTGTACGTGGAGGCGCGCACGGTCGCGGGCCGGGAGGCCGGGGACCTGCTGATGGCGGGTGTGGCCGGGCGGCAGCTGTGGAACCTCTCCGAGCTGGTGCGCGGCGACGCGCTGGTGCCGGACGGGCGGCCGCGGTTCTTCAAGAGCGTCGGGATGGCCTGGCAGGACCTGGCCGTCGCGGCGGAGGTGTACCGGGCCGCGTCGTAGGGCGCCGTTCAGTCGCCGAGGAACATGAGCCAACTGCCCGGGGTGGCGGCGCAGTTGGCGAGCAGATTGCGCAGGTCGCGGACGGCCGCCCGCTGCTCCCCGGTGGTGCAGCGGGCGAGCAGCGCGGTGGCCTCCTCGAAGGCGGCGCCGGCGTCCTGCTCATTGAACAGCGTGTCGCCGTACGGGTCGATCCGGCCGAGCCGGTGGTCGGACGGACGGGCGTGCGCGGCCAGGGCGTCGGCGAGACCGGCGCCGTGGTCGGTGGACAGGTGCAGCAGGTTCGGGCTGGTGCGGCGGCCGTTGTTCGGGCGGCCGTCGTACAGCGCGGCTTCGATCGACAAGTGCGTTACTCCTGGCCGTGGTTGGGAGTTGTGAAACCGGAGTCGGCGCGGCGGGAAGGGATCCCCCGCTGCGTCGGCTCCTCACGTTTTCCGGCCGTCTCCCGGGCTTTTCGGGCCCGTCTCTCGGCTCGTCTTTCGGTTCGTCTTTCGGTTCGTCTTGCGGGCAGGCGGTCCGGTGCCGCGGGTCAGGCCCGGTCGTCGGCGTAGGCGGTGAGCAGGCGGGCCAGGTGCTTGCCGGTGACCAGCAGCGGCTGCTCGCTGCGGGCGACCTGGGCGGCGAGCTCGGCGCCCTCCAGGGTGCTGATCACGGTGCCGGCCAGCTCGCGGGCGTCCTGCTCGCCGATGCCGGCGGCGAGCAGCCGTTCCGCCACGACGGCCCGCCAGTTGGCGAAGGCCTCGGTCACCGCCTCCTCGATCACCGGCACCCGGCCGACCGTCTCCAGGGCCGTGCTGGTGATCGGGCAGCCGTCCTGCCAGTCGGACTCGCGCAGTTCCGTGGCGAGCATCCGGGTGCAGGAGGTCATCGCCTCGCCCAGGTCCGGCGAGGAGCCGAGCCCGGCGCGCAGCAGGACGGCGAACTCCTCGTCCCCGTGCCGGATCGCCTCGGCGGCCAACTCCTGCTTGCCGCCCGGGAAGAAGTGGTAGACGGAGCCGAGGGTGGCCTCGGCCTCGCGGGAGATCTGCTTGATTCCGGTGCCCTCGTACCCCTGGCGCTGCAGCAGCCGGGAGGTGGCCCGGACGATCCGCTCGCGGGTGCCGGGCTTCGCTTCGGGCTTCGCGCTCGTCTTCGAGCTCGTCCTCGCGTTCGTTTTCGCGTCGGCTCTCTCGGGCGTGTTCACGCCGCGATCCTAGCCGAGACTCTGGGTAGAGCGTTCGTTCCAGTCCTGTGCTAGCGTCGGCCCGGCGTTCTAAATAGAGCGTTCGTTCCAGAGGAGGGGAAGCGCATGTCCGTGGAGCAGCAGGCGCGGCGATCCGTGACGGTGATCGGGCTCGGCCCGATGGGGCAGGCCATGGCCGGGGCGTTCCTGGACGCCGGGTACGCCGTCACGGTGTGGAACCGCACCGCCGGGCGCGCCGACGCGCTCGTCGCCCGGGGTGCGCGGGCCGCATCCGACGCCGGGGCGGCGGTGGCGGCGAACGACCTGGTGGTGCTCAGCCTGACCGACTACGACGCGGTGTTCGAGGTGCTGGAGCCGGTCGGGCCGGCGCTGCGGGGGAGGACGATCGTGAACCTCGGCTCGGACACTCCCGGGCGGGCCCGCGAGGCCGCCCGCTGGCTGGCCGAACGCGGCGCCGGCCACCTGACCGGCGGGGTGCAGGTGCCGCCGTCGGGCATCGGCAGCCCCGAGTCGTCCACCTTCTACAGCGGCCCGGTCGAACTGTTCCAGCGGCACCGGGCCGCCCTGGAGGTGCTCACCGGGGCCGACTACCGGGGCGACGACCCCGGGCTGGCGCAGCTGTACTACCAGATCCAGATGGACCTGTTCTGGTCCTCGATGGTCGGCTACCTGCACGCCACGGCGATCGCCGAGGCCAACGGCATCTCGGCCGAGGAGTTCCGGCCGTACGCCGTGCCCACCGCCTCGCTGGTGCCGCGGATGATCGAGTTCTACGCGCCGCGGATCACCGCCGGGGACCACCGCGGGGACGTCGACCGGCTGACGATGGCACTCGCGAGCATCGAGCACGTCCGGGACACCGCGGAGGCCTCCGGGGTGGACGGCGCCCTGCCGGCCGTCCTCGCGGAGGCGGTCCGGCGGGGCGTGGCGGCCGGCGACGGTGCGGCCGGCCTGACCACCCTGGTGGGCCGGTTCCGTCGGGCGTAGCCCTCCGTGCGGACCTGAAGATCGTGTGCCGTCGGCCGTTGTCACGGCCGACGGCCGCTGCCACCATGGCATTCGGCGTCACGGAGGGCCGGTCCGGCGGGCCGGTGACGGGTGTTCGAATCACCGGCTGTCGCGTACGCAACGTAACGTGACATTGTACGCTGGTGTTCTGCACCCACCCGGAGGAACACCATGGCCGACCTCAAATCCCGCACCCTGATCTCCGTACAGGAGCGGCTTCGCGACCAGGTCGCCCACGCACTCCGGGCGGCCCTGATCTCCGGCGAACTGCGCCCCGGCGTGGTCTACTCCGCACCCGCGCTCGCCGCCGACTTCGGGGTCTCCGCGACCCCGGTCCGTGAGGCCATGCTCGACCTCGCCCGCGAGGGCCTCGTCGAGGCCGTCCGCAACAAGGGCTTCCGCGTCACCGAGCTGACCGACCGCGACCTCGACGACTTCACCGAGATCCGCGCCCTGATCGAGGTCCCGACCGTCGGCCGGGTGGCGCGCACCGCCACCAAGGAGCAGCTGGAACGGCTGCGCCCGCAGGCCGAGGCGATCGTCGCGGCGGCCCGCAAGCACGACCTGATCGGCTACCTGGAGGCCGACCGCCAGTTCCACCTGGACGTGCTGGGGCTGGCCGGCAACTCCCGCCTGGTCGAGGTCGTCGGCGACCTGCGCAAGCGCTCGCGGCTCTACGGCCTCAACCGGCTCGACGAGCGCGGCGAGCTGGTCTCCTCGGCCGAGGAGCACCTGGAGCTGCTGGACCTGATGCTCGCCGGGGACTCGGCCGGGGCCGAGGCCTGCATGACCCGCCACCTCAGCCACGTCCGCTCGCTGTGGGCCGGCGGCGAGAAGCCCGCCGAGCCGGAGGCCTCGGCCCTGCGACTCGGGGCCCGCCGGAGCTGAACCACTCGTCCGGGTGAGGATCGAGGACCGGGCGCCGGGAGGCGTCCGAGTTCTACGATGATGCTCTCGACATCGGCAGCCAGGAGGAATTCCATGTCCGCCGCAGCAGTGGAAGAGCCCATGGAGCAGCCGACGCTGCTCGAAGCCGCCGAGCTGATCTCCGGGCAGCTCCCCGGCTACCGGGTCGAGATCATCGGGAGCGAGATCACCGTGACGCCGCCGCCGAACATCAAGCACAGCCGGTCGCTGACCAGGCTCATGCGTCTGCTGTTCGCTGCCGGCCTCGACGACGACGCCGTCGAGGTCTTCCAGAACGTGGGTATCTGGCTGCCGGGCGGCCCGTCCGACTTCGCGATCCCCGACCTGTCGATCCTCGACGCGTACAGCGACGATCACTTGATCGAGTACAACTGCTACGACCCGGCGGTTTTCCGGCTCGTGCTGGAGGTGACCTCCTCCAATTTCGGCGACGACCTGAAGAAGAAGCCTGCCGCCTACGCATCGGCGGGGGTGCCGGTCTACGTGATCGTGGACCGGATGAACCAGCGCGTGATGGTGCTGACCGAACCCGACGACGGCGAGTACCGGGTGCACGCCGTCCACCACCCCGGGCAGTCCTTCACCCTGCCGGAGTCGATCGGAGCGTCGGTGACGCTCTCGGTGGACGACGTGCTGACGGCCAAGAAGTAGGTCAGAGCGCCGCCGCGGGCAGGGTCAGCCGGCCGTCGTGGACCTCGGCGACCTGGTCGACGGCCGTCAGGTGGGTGCGGTCGTGGGTGACCAGGACGGTCGCGGTGGCCCGCCGGTGGGTGAGGTCGGTGATCAGGTCCAGGACGGCGGCGCCGCGCTCGTGGTCGAGGGCGCTGGTCGGTTCGTCCACCAGCAGGACGGTGGGGTCGTTCATCAGCGCGCGGGCGATGTTGACCCGCTGGCGCTGGCCGCCGGAGAGCTGGTGCGGGCGGCGGGCGGCCTGGTCGCGCAGGCCGACGGCGTCCAGGAGCTCCAGGGCCCGGGGCAGGGCGGTGCGCGGGGCGCGGCCGTCCAGGTGGGCCATCACCTGCAGCTGCTCCACCGCGGTGAGCGAGGGCAGCAGATTGGGCTGCTGGAAGACGATCCCGATCCTGGTGCGGCGCAGCGCGGTGAGTTCCGCCCGGTCGAGGCCCGTGGTGTCGGTGCCGTCGATGACGACCTGCCCGGAGTCCGGGGTGATCAGGGTGGCGGCGACCGCCAGCAGGCTGGACTTGCCGGAGCCGGAGGGGCCGACGACGGCGGTGAGCGAGCCTTTGGGGACGGTCAGCGAGACCTCGTCCAGGGCCGTGAGCCGGCCGTCGCCGTCCGGGTAGGTCAGGGTGATGCGGTCGAGGGTCAGGCTCATCGGGCGCTCCCCAGGGCGGTCAGCGGGTCGACGGAGGTGATCCGGCGGATGGACAGGGCCGCGCCGATCGCGCCGAGGGCGATCATGACGGCGGCGGGCAGCAGGACGGTCGGGGCGTCCAGGACGAAGGGGACGGCGGAGCCGATCAGCGCGCCGAAGCCGGCCGCGACCGCGGTGCCCAGCAGGGCGCCGAGCACCAGCAGCAGGACGGCCTGGCCGAGGGCGTCGCGCAGCAGGTAGCGGGTGGAGGCGCCGAGGGCCTTGAGGACGGCGATGTCGCCGCTGCGCTGGATCGTCCAGACCGTGAAGAACGCGCCGATCACCAGGGCGGAGATGGCGAACAGGAAGCCGCGCATCAGCTGGAGGGAGCCGTTCTCCGAGGTGTAGGAGCCGATCGCGGTGAGGGCGTCGTCGCGGGTGCGGGTCTCGGTGCCGTGGCGGGCGTCGGCGGCGGCCAGGTCGGCGCCCTTCGCCGTGGTGAGGGCGATGACGGTGGCGTGGCCGGTGCCGCCGGGGGCGGCCTGCTGCCAGTCGCCGAGGGAGGTCCAGATCACCGGGGTGTGGCTGTACGCGGCGTCGCCCTGGACGGCGGCGACCCGCAGCGGGTGGCCGCCGAGGGTGAACTCGGCGCCGGGGGCGAGGCCGCCCAGGTTCTCGGCGGCGGTCTTGGACAGCACGGCCTGGCCGGGGGCGATCCGGGTGCCCTGCGGGGCGAGCCCGGAGTCCTCCGGGACGCCGAAGGCGGAGAGCGCGGCGGTGCGCTGCCCGGCTGCCGCCTTGGTGGTGGTGATGCCGAGCGGCTGGGCGGAGGTGACGCCGGGCTCGCGGGCCCAGCCCTGCCACTGGTCGGGGGTGACCTGGGAATCGGTGAAGGAGAGCTTCTGCCCGTCGGCGGGCTTGCCGAAGACCAGGTGGTCGGCGGGCAGGCCGGTGATCGCGGAGATGTTCTGCCGGCCGAGCCCGGCGGTCAGCCCGGACAGCAGGCCGACCAGTACGGTGATCAGCACGATGACGGTTCCCATCAAGGCGAACCGCCCCTTGGCGAACCTCAGGTCCCTCCAGGCGACGAACACGGTGAACCTTCCTCTGCACAGGTGTTTTCGACTCTTCCACCGTCCCGGACGGAGGGGGCCCGGGGCATCGCGCCGGGGATTGCATCCTGGGCATCAAAGGGAAGAGGTCGAGTTCAACCTTTTGATTGATGCCGGACGCCGGCGCGGAACTTAGGCTGGACGGATGGCGACCGAACGATCCAGAACCACCCCCGTCGCCCGCGTCCTCCAGGTCTGCCTGCACCTGCTCGTTGCGGGCCTGCTCGCGCTCGCCGTCGCCCGGGCCGTCTTCGTCGACCGGGGCGGCGACCCCGCCGCCGTCGCCGCCGCGGCCACCGCGATGGCCGCCGTCTACACCGTCGGACCGCAGCTGGCCGCCGTGCGCCGCTCGCGCCGGGCGGCCGCGCTCTGGCTGGTGCTGCTCGGCGCCACCTGGGCGGGCGTGCTGATCGCCACCCAGGACGGGGTCTGGCTGGCGTTCCCGCTGTACTTCCTGGAACTGCACCTGCTGGGGCGGCGCGGTGGGCTCGTCGCCGTCGGGCTGACCGCCGCCGCGTCGATCGCCGCCTGGTCCTGGCACCAGCACAGCTTCAGTTTCGCCGCCTCGATCGGGCCCGCGCTCGGCGCGGCCGTCGCCACCGCCACCGTGCTCGGCTACCAGGCGCTGTACCGGGAGAGCGAGGAGCGCCGCCGGCTGATCGACGAACTGACCGCCGCCCGCGCCGACCTCGCCGCCGCGCACCACGCGGCCGGGGTGCTGGCCGAGCGGGAGCGGCTCGCCCGGGAGATCCACGACACCCTCGCGCAGAGCCTCAGCTCCATCCAGCTGCTGCTGCGGGCGGCCCAGCGGGCCCTGCCGGAGCGCACCGAGGCTGCCGCCGGGTACGTCGAGCAGGCGCGGCAGGCCGCCCAGGACAACCTGGACGAGGCCCGCAGGTTCGTCCGGGCGCTCACCCCGCCCGCGCTGGACGGCGACCCGCTGCCGGTCGCGCTGGAGCGGCTGTGCGCGACGACGACGGCGCACGGCACGCTGCCCGTCCACCTGCACGTCTTCGGCGACCCGGTCCGGCTGCCGGCCGCGCAGGAGGTCGCGCTGCTGCGGATCGCGCAGTCGGCGCTCGGCAACACCGTCCGGCACGCGGGCGCCTCGCGGGCCGACGTGACGCTCAGCTACATGGAGGGCGAAGTGGCACTGGACGTGTACGACGACGGCGCCGGGTTCGACCCGGTGGTGGTGGCGGCCGGCCGCCCCGACGGGGACGGCGGGTTCGGGCTGCCCTCGATGCGGGCCCGGGCGCGGGCGCTCGGCGGCCGCTTCACGGTGGAGTCGGCGCCCGGACAGGGCACCACGGTGGCGGTGCAGCTGCCGGTCACCCCGGAGGCCGGCCCGTGATCAGGCTGCTCATCGCGGACGACCACCCGGTGGTGCGGGCCGGGCTGCGGGCGGTGCTGGAGTGCGAGCCGGACTTCGCCATCGTGGCGGAGGCGGCCACCGCCGAGCGGGCCGTCGAACTGGCGGCGGAGCCGGGCGTGGACGTGGTGCTGATGGACCTCCAGTTCGGGCCGGGCTCGGTGATGAACGGGGCGCAGGCCACCGCGGCGATCACCGCCCGGGCGGGCGCGCCGCGGGTCCTGGTGGTCACCACGTACGACACCGACGCGGACACCCTGCCGGCCCTGGAGGCGGGCGCCACCGGCTACCTGCTGAAGGACGCCCCGCCGGAGGAGCTCGCCCAGGCCGTACGGTCCGCCGCGGCCGGGCGCAGCGCGCTGGCGCCCAGCGTCGCGGACCGGCTGCTGGAGCGGATGCGGACGCCGGCGGCGGCGCTCAGCGCCCGGGAGACCGAGGTGCTGGGGCTGGTCGCGGACGGGCTGACCAACCAGCAGGTCAGCCAGCGGCTGCACCTGAGCCAGGCCACGGTGAAGTCCCATCTGGTGCACATCTACACCAAGTTGGGCGTGGACTCGCGCACGGCGGCGGTGCGCGAGGCACGGCGGCGGGGGCTGATCCGCCGAGCGTAGGGTGGGGGTGTTCCGTACCCGCAGCAGTGTGAGGAGCGCCCGATGACCGTCCGGCTCGACGAGCTCGCCGTCCCCGTGGTCGCCGCCCCGATGGCGGGCGGGCCCTCGACGCCCGCACTGGTCGCGGCGGTGAACCGGGCCGGCGGACTGGGCTTCCTGGCCGCCGGGATGAGGACCGCCGCCGGGATGTCCGAGCAGATCGCCGCGGTGCGGGCGTCGACCGACCGGCCGTACGGGGTGAACCTCTTCGTGCCGGGCACGCCCGGGGACCGGGCGGCCGTCGCCGCCTACCGGGAGCGGCTGCGGCCCGAGGCCGAGCGGTGGGGCGTGACGCTGCCGGAGGAGGACGGGCCGGACCGGGACGACTGGGAGGCCAAGCTGGCCGCGCTGCTCGCGGACCCGGTGCCGGTGGTCTCGTACACCTTCGGGCTGCCGACGGCCGAGGAGGCGGCGGCGCTGCGGGCGGCCGGGACGACCCAGGTCGGCACCGTCACCACGCCGGAGGAGGCGCGGGCGGCGCAGGCGGTCGGGATGGACGCGCTGTGCGTGCAGGGCCCGGAGGCGGGCGGCCACCGCGGCACCCACCGGGTGACGGACCAGCCGGGGGAGCTGCCGCTGCTCCACCTGCTGCCCGCCGTGCGGGAGGTGACGGCGCTGCCGCTGATCGCCGCGGGCGGGCTCGGCGACGGCCCGGCCGTCGCGGCGGCGCTGCGGGCGGGAGCGGTGGCGGTGCAGCTGGGCACGGCCCTGCTGCGGTCGGACGAGTCCGGGGCCGCGGCCGCCCACCGGGCCGCGCTCGTCGAGCTGCCGGAGACGGTCGTCACCCGCGCCTTCACCGGCCGCCCGGCCCGCGGCCTGCGCAACGCGTTCATCGACCGCCACGGCCCGTACGCCCCGCCCGCCTACCCCGAGGTCAATCGCCTCACCACCCCCTTGCGCGCCGCCGCCGCCCGCCGCGGCGACACCGACGCCATGCACCTCTGGGCCGGTACCGCCCACCACCTGGCCCGCACGGGGCCTGCGGAGCAGATCGTCGCGGAGCTGTGGCAGGCGGCGCGGGGGTAGTGCGTCGGGGGCGCGCAGGACTCGGCGTGTTGTCCCTCGCTACGAGCAGTACGTCGAGGAGAAGGAGAAGGGAGCGTGAGCGTGAAGGGTCGTAGTTGGACCGAGGTGTGGGCTGAGGCGCAGCGGATCAACCCCTGGTTGGCCTCGCCGGAGGCGGAGGCCGACCGGGCTCGGATCCGGAAGGAGAACCTGGCCCGGATTCGCGGCTACGAGCTGGCCGAGATGCGGAAGGCGGCCAACCTCACCCAGAAGGAGGTGGCGGCGCTGATGGGTGTGAGTCAGGCGCGGGTGTCGCAGATCGAGCACGGGCAGGTGGACAGCCTGGACAACCTGCGGGCGTATTCGGCGGCGATCGGCGGCGAGGTCGAGGTGACGATTCGGCGGGGGGAGCGGACGATCAAGGTGGCTTGATCGTCCGCTGCCTTCTCACGCCAGCAGGTCCGCCATCCAGGATTCGACGTCGGTGGCGGTGCGGGGGAGGGCGCCGGACATCAGGTGGGCGCCGTCGGCGGTGATGACCAGGTCGTCCTCGATGCGGATGCCGAGGCCGCGGAGTTCGGCGGGGAGGGTCTCGTCGTCGGGCTGGAGGTAGAGGCCGGGCTCGACGGTGAGGACCATGCCCTCCTCCAGGGTGCCGTCGAGGTAGCGGTCGGCGCGGGACTTGGCGCAGTCGTGGTAGTCGAGGCCGAGCATGTGGCCGCTGCCGCAGAGGGTGTAGCGGCGGTAGAGGCCGTTGTCCTCGGCGAGGGCCTCCTCGGCGGAGACGGGCAGGACGCCCCAGTCGGCGAGGCCTTCGGCGATGACCCGCATGGCGGCGCGGTGGAAGTCGCGGAACCGGGCTCCCGGTCGCAGTGTGGCGATGCCGGCGCTCTGGGCGGCGAGGACGAGGTCGTAGGCCTGGCGCTGGACCGGGGTGAAGGTGCCGCTGAGCGGGAGGGTGCGGGTGATGTCGGCGGCGTAGAGGGTGTCGGTCTCGACGCCGGCGTCCAGGAGGAGCAGGGAGTTCGGGTCGAGGGCGCCGTCGTTGCGGATCCAGTGCAGCACGCAGGCGTGGGCGCCGGAGGCGGCGATGGTGGTGTAGGAGGTGCCGTTGCCCTCGGCGCGGGCGCGCAGGTCGAAGACGCCCTCGATCCAGCGCTCGCCGCGGTGGTGGCGCAGTGCGGTGGGCAGGGCGCGGACGACGTCCTCGAAGCCGGTGGTGGTGTGGTCGACGGCCAGTTGCAGCTGTCCGATCTCCCATTCGTCCTTGACCAGGCGCAACTCGGAGAGGACGGCGGCCAGTTCGCTGTCCCGGTGGTCGCCGTTCGGGCGCCCGGTGGCCTCGTCGACCAGCGGGTCGGTGCCGGCCAGCACCCGGGTGGGCGGCTGGGGGCCGGTGAGCAGTTTGCCGAGGTCGTCGAGGTGTTCGGTGCGCACCCCGGTGAGCTGTGCCGCCTCGGCGAGGTCGGGCCGGGCGCCGACCCAGAACTCGCCGTAGCGGCGGTCGCGGTAGAACTCGCCGCCGTCGCGCGGGGAGCGGGGGCGCAGGTAGAGCACCGGCTCGTGGCCCTCGGGGCCGGCCGGTTCGAGGACGAGGACGTGGTCGGCCTGGTCCTCGCCGGTGAGGCCGGTGAGCCAGACGTACGCGCTGTGCGGGCGGAAGCGGTAGTCGAGGTCGTTGCAGCGGACCTTGAGCCGGCCGGCCGGGACGATCAGCCGCTCGCCGGGGAAGGCGGCGGAGAGCCGGGCGCGGCGGCCGGGGAAGCGGTCGTGGCCGGGGACGCGCAGGTCGGTGGGAATGGGGGTGGCGGCCCACCGGGTGCCCATGAACGAGGCGAGGGCGGGGGAGACCGGGAGGTCGTGGCTCCCGGTGTTGAGGCCGGTCGGGGGAAGGGTCACCGGTGAACTCCTTGGTGGGGCTGGGGAGATGCCTGGCACGGACACAGCTCGGTAACGGGAGCCGTCACCTCTTGTGCAGTGCAATTTCACATTACTATGTTACGGGTCACACAGCGCAGCGGCCAGATCCGGCGGATCGGGCCCCCCACAGCGGAGTTGCACATGACCAGGCGCACCCACGCCGCCCTCGCGGCGGCCCTCGCGGCGACCCTCACCCTCGGCCTCGGGGCCTGCTCCAACGACAAGAGTGACAGCGGCAGCGACGCCGCCCCCTCCGACAGCAAGGGCCCGGGCGCCGCGTCCGGCTCGATCATCGGCGGCACCCCCGTCAAGGGCGGGACCCTCACCGTCCTGACCAACCAGGACTTCGCGCACCTCGACCCGGCCCGCAACTGGGTGGTGCCGCACATGGACTTCGGCACCCGGCTGCTCTACCGGACCCTGACCACCTTCAAGTCCGAGCCCGGCGCCACCGGCAGCGAGATCGTCCCGGACCTCGCCACCGACCTGGGCAAGTCCTCCGACGGCGGCAAGGTGTGGACCTTCACCCTCAAGGACGGCCTCAAGTACGAGGACGGCACGCCGATCAAGTCCGCCGACATCAAGTACAACGTCGAGCGGTCCTACTCCCCGGACCTCACCGGCGGCCCCGACTACGCGATCCAGTACCTGGCCGGCGGCGAGAACTACAAGGGCCCGCTGAACGGCGAGCACCTGGCGAGCATCGAGACCCCGGACGACAGGACGATCGTCTTCCACCTGAAGCGCCCGGTCGCCGAGTTCTCCTCCACCGTCTCGCTGCCGACCTTCTCCCCGGTGCCGCAGTCCCAGGAGAAGGGCACCCAGTACGACGCCCGGCCGTTCTCCTCCGGCCCGTACAAGATCGAGACCTACGACCGCGGCAAGCAGCTGGTGCTGGTCCGCAACACCAACTGGGACCCGGCCACCGACACCGTCCGCAAGGCCTACCCGGACAAGGTCGTGGTCACCCAGGGCATCAAGGGCGGCCAGGCCGACGACCGGATCATCGCCAGCGACGGCGCCGACGCCAACGCCATCAACATGCCGTGGATGCAGCACGAGACCGTCGCCAAGGTGCTGCCCAAGCCGGACGTCAAGGCCCGGATGGCCGCCGAGGTCACCGGCTGTACCGACATGCTGTACCTGAACACCGCCAAGGCCCCCTTCGACGACCCGAAGGTGCGCGAGGCGATGATGTGGGCGGTCGACCGCGACGCGCAGGTGACGGCCTTCGGCGGCCCGGCGATGGCCGACGTGGCGACCTCCTACCTGCCGCCCTCACTGACCGCCGGCGTCAAGTCCGACCCGCTGAAGATCCCGCCGACCGGCGACCAGGAGAAGGCCAAGAAGCTGCTCCAGGAGGCCGGCAAGACCGACCTCAAGGTCTCGCTCACCGTCTCGCTCGGCGACAAGACCCGGGCCGAGGCGATCCAGCAGTCGCTGTCCAAGGCCGGCGTCCAGGTCACCATCAACACCACCGACCCGTCCGCCTTCCAGGACACCGTCGGCGACATCAAGAACGCCCCCGAGCTGACCATCCAGGGCTGGTGCCCGGACTACCCCTCCGGTGCGACCTTCCTGCCGTTCCAGTTCGACGGCCGCACCATCAAGGAGAAGGGCAACCAGGGCAACCTGAGCCAGTTCAAGGACCAGGCCACGATGGACCGGATGGACCAGATCGCGGCCATGACGGACGTCAACGAGGCCAACAAGGCCTGGCAGCAGCTGGACCAGGACCTGGCGAAGAAGGCCCCGGCCGTCCCGCTGATCTGGCAGCGCCGCCCCCTGCTGGTCGGCACCAACGTGGCCGGCGCGTTCGGCAACTCGGGCTTCGCCGGCATGATCGACCTGGGTGCCGTCGGCCTCAAGGACCCCGCCAAGGGCAAGTGAGGGACCGGCAGCGATGAGTACCACCACTGAGCCCCCCGCCGTGGCCGACGCCACGGCGGGGGGCGCCAAGAAGAGTGCCGGGCGCGGGCCCTGGCGGCTGGTCTGGGACCAGCTGTGGGCCAAGGGCCCGGCCCGGTTCGGGCTGATCACCGTCGGCCTGCTGGTCCTGGTCACCGCGCTGGCGGGCCCGCTGAGCTCGCTCGGCGGCTGGACCCCCGAGGAGTTCGACAAGCGCGCCATCGACCCGTACCTGGGCGGCGTGCCCAGGGGCGACTTCGGCGGCATCAGCGCCCGGCACTGGCTGGGCGTCGAGCCGGGCACCGGCCGCGACCTGTTCGCCCGGGTGCTGCACGGCGGGCAGGTCTCCCTGCTGATCGCCTTCACCGCGACCGCCGTCGTCGTGGTCACCGGCACCCTGGCCGGCATCGCGGCGGGCTACTTCGGCGGCCGCGTCGACACGCTGCTGTCCCGGCTGATGGACCTCACGATGTCCTTCCCCTCGCTGATCTTCATGATCGCGATGATGTCGGTGGCCAAGGACGTCAACCGGATCCTGCTGATCACCCTGGTGATCGGGCTGTTCACCTGGCCCGGCATCGCCCGGGTGGTGCGCGGCCAGACCCTCTCGCTCAAGCACCGCGAGTACGTCGAGGCCGCCAAGGTCGGCGGGGCGCGCTCCTGGCGGATCCTCACCCGCGAGATCCTGCCGAACGTCTCCGGCCCGATCATCGCCTACACCACCCTGCTCGTCCCCGGCATGATCGCCACCGAGGCCGCGCTCAGCTACCTCGGCGTGGGCGTCCGCCCGCCGACCGCGTCCTGGGGCCAGATGATCGCCGAGAGCATCGTGCACTACGAGACCGACCCGACCTACTTCCTGATCCCGACCGCCTTCCTGTTCGTCGCCGTGCTCGCCTTCACCCTGCTCGGGGACGCGCTGCGCGACATCCTCGACCCCCGGGGAGGCCGGTCGTGATCCTCTACCTCGGCCGCCGCCTGCTCGGTGTGGCGGGCATCCTGCTCGCCATCTGCGCCATCACCTTCACCATCTTCTACCTGCTGCCCAACGACCCGGCCGCGGCCGCCTGCGGAAAGACCTGCAGCCCCGAGCGGCTCGCCGACGTCAAGGCGGCGATGGGCCTGGACAAGCCGGTCTGGGAGCAGTTCCTGGCCTACCTCGGCGGCATCTTCGCCGGCCGCGACTACGGCTCCGGCCCCAGCGCGGTGCACTGCGGCTTCCCCTGCCTCGGCTACTCCTACGAGTACGGGCTGCCGGTCTGGGACCTGCTCACCGACCGGCTGCCGGTCTCCGTCTCGCTGGCCCTCGGCGCGGCCGTGCTCTGGCTGCTCCTCGGCCTCGGCGCGGGCGTCACCTCGGCGCTGCGCAAGGGCCGACCGGTCGACAAGACGCTGATGGTGCTGTCCGTCGGCGCCGCCTCGCTGCCGGTCTACTTCACCTCGATCATGCTGATCTGGGGCGTCGTCAGGACGGCCGGGCTGCTGCCCTACCCCTCGTACCACAAGTTCACCGAGAACCCCTTCGAATGGGGCTCCAACCTGCTGCTGCCGTGGATCGCGCTGGCCCTGCTGTACGCGGCCATGTACGCCCGGCAGAGCCGCAACTCGATGATCGAGGCGATGGCCGAGCCGTACATCCGCACCGCCCGGGCCAAGGGCCTGCCGCCGCGGACGGTCACCGTCAAGCACGGGCTGCGCGCCGGGATGACGCCGATCCTGACCATCTTCGGCATGGACCTCGGCGGCCTGCTGGCCGGCGCGGTCATCACCGAGTCGATCTTCGGCCTGCCCGGCGTCGGCCGGCTGTTCTACGACGGCCTGGCCCGCTCCGACCAGCCCGTCATCCTCGGGGTCACCCTGCTCGCGGCCTTCTTCATCGTCGCGGCGAACCTGCTGGTCGACCTGCTCTACGCGTTCGTCGACCCGAGAGTGAGGTACTGATGACCAGGCTGTTGGAGGTCGAGGACCTCAAGGTCGCCTTCGACACCCCGCGCGGCACCGTCCGCGCGGTGGACGGGATCTCCTTCGCCGTCGAGGCCGGGCGCACCCTCGGGCTGGTCGGCGAGTCGGGCAGCGGAAAGTCCGTCACCTCGCTCGCCGTCATGGGCCTGCACCGCGGCGCCGCCGTCACCGGCTCGATCCGGCTGAACGGGCAGGAGCTGAACGGGCTCGGGGAGCGGGAGCTGGGCACCGTCCGGGGCCGCCGGATCGCGATGATCTTCCAGGACCCGCTGTCCAGCCTGCACCCCTTCTACACCGTCGGGGAGCAGATCGCCGAGCACTACCGGGTGCACTTCAAGGCCAACCGCAAGGCCGGGCGGGCCAAGGCGGTGGAGATGCTGGCCGAGGTCGGCATCCCGGAGCCGGCCCGCCGGGTCGACGAGTACCCGCACCAGTTCTCCGGCGGCATGCGCCAGCGCGTCATGATCGCCATGGCGCTCGCCTGCGAGCCCGAGCTGCTGATCGCCGACGAGCCGACCACGGCCCTCGACGTCACCGTCCAGGCGCAGATCCTCGACCTGATCGCCCGGATCCAGCAGGAGCGCGGCCTGGGCGTCGTGATGATCACCCACGACCTCGGCGTGGTCGCCCGGGTCGCCCACGAGGTGCTGGTCATGTACGGCGGCCGGGCCGCCGAACAGGCCCCGGTGGACCGGCTGTTCGCGCAGCCCGCGCACCCGTACACGCGCGGCCTGCTGGACTCGCTGCCGCGCCTGGACGACGCCGACGACGCCCCGCTGCGGGCCATCCCCGGCAGCCCGCCGTCGCTGATCGCCCCCGCCCCCGGCTGCTCCTTCGCCCCGCGCTGCGCCCGCACCACCGCGGCGTCCGCCGAGGAGCACACCCGCTGCCTGGCCGAGCGCCCCGTGCTCGACCGGCTCGCCCCCGGCCACCAGGCCGCCTGCCACCTGCCGCTGGTGCCGGAAGGGGTGCTGTGATGACCACACCGTCGACGAAGGGCGCGACCGCGCCGCTGCTGTCCGTCCGGGACCTGGTGAAGACCTTCCCCGGCCGGCGCGGCCGCACCGGCCGGCCCGGGGCGCCGATCCGGGCGGTGGACGGGGTGAGCTTCGACGTCGGCGCGGGCGAGACGCTCGGCCTGGTCGGCGAGTCCGGCTGCGGCAAGTCCACCACCGGGCGGATGATCGTCCGGCTGCTCGACCCGACCTCGGGCACCGTCACCTTCGACGGCACCGAGATCGGCGGGCTCTCCCAGGCCCGGCTGCGCCCGCACCGGCGCGACCTCCAGATGGTCTTCCAGGACCCGTACTCCTCGCTCAACCCCCGCCAGACGGTGGCCCGGATCATCTCCGAGCCGCTGCTGGTCCAGGGCGGGAGCGCGGCGGACGCGCGCAAGCGGGCCGGTGAGCTGATGGAGCTGGTCGGGCTGATCCCCGAGCACCTGGACCGCTACCCGCACGAGTTCTCCGGCGGCCAGGCCCAGCGCATCGGCATCGCCCGTTCGCTGGCCACCTCGCCGCGGCTGGTGATCGCCGACGAGCCGGTCTCCGCGCTGGACGTCTCCATCCAGGCCCAGGTGGTCAATCTGATGGAGCGGCTCCAGAAGGAGCTGGGGCTGGCGTACGTGTTCATCGCGCACGACCTCTCGGTGGTCAAGCGGGTCTGCGACCGGGTCGCGGTGATGTACCTGGGCCGGATCGTGGAGATCGGCGACAAGGCCGAGGTGTACGGCAGCCCCGCGCACCCGTACACCAGGGCGCTGCTGTCCGCCGTCCCGCTGCCCGACCCGGAGGCGGAGCGCAACCGGGAGCGGATCGTGCTGCTCGGCGACCCGCCGAGCCCGGCCGACCCGCCGCCCGGCTGCACCTTCCACCCGCGCTGCCCCAAGGCCCAGGACATCTGCCGGACCGAGCGGCCGCTGCTGAGGATCGCCGGGCCCGGCGAGCGGCAGGCCGCCTGCCACTTCCCGGAGGCCTGAGGCCGCACAAGCCCCCGGTCGGACGCGGCGGGGAACCCTGCGAGGGCCGCGTCCGGCCGGGTTCCACCCTTTCCCCGCCCACTTTCCGCGCCCGCTCCTGCTGCCCGCTCACTCCTCGGCGGGCAGCAGGCCCTCCTCCGGCAGCAGCCGGCGCGGGCCGGGCCCCTCGGCGGCCAGCTCGTCCCCCGGGTTGAGCACCCGGCAGCGGCGCAGCGACACGCAGCCGCAGCCGATGCAGCCGGTCAGTTCGTCCTCCAGCCGCTCCAGTTCGGCCCGGCGGGCGCGCAGCTGTTCGGCCCAGCGCCGGGAGATCCGCTCCCAGTCGTGCTTGCCGGGCATCCGGTCCTCGGGCAGGCCGGTGAACACCTCGGCGACCTCGGAGAGCGGGATGCCGAGCCGCTTGGCGACCAGGATGAGCGAGATCCGGCGCAGCACGTGCCGCCGGTAGCGCCGCTGGTTGCCCGTCGTGCGCTCGGAGGAGATCAGCCCCTGGTCCTCGTAGAAGCGCACTGCCGAGGTGGCGATCCCGGCCCGCCGGGCCACCTCGCCGACGCTCAGCAGATCGACCGGCGCGGTGGTCATGGCGGCTCCTTGACTTCAAGTTCTCTTGAAGTCCTAGCGTACCGGACGTGACCGAATCAGCTGCCGTCGACAACGACACCACCACTGCCGAGCTGGACAGTTGCCCGTCGGATTCGCCGTCCGCGGCAGCCCCCGGCGGGTGGCGCGAACTCTTCTCCCGCCGCTACGCCGCCTCCGCCTCCATCCTGGCCGGCGGCGTCGCGCTGTACGCGATGAACCTCTACTTCACCGCCGCCCTGATGCCCTCGATCGTCGCCGACATCGGCGGCGAGCGGTACTACGCGTGGGTGGCCACCGGCTTCCTGATGGCCGCCGTCATCGCCTCGATGCTGGTCAGCCGGCTGCTGGACCGCCTCGGCGCCGCCCGGGCCTACGTGCTGGGCTTCCTGGTCTTCGGCGCCGGCGCGGTGGTCAACGCGCTCAGCCCGTCGATGGCGGCGCTGATCCTCGGCCGGGTGGTGCAGGGCCTCGGCGGCGGGCTGGTGGCCGGGCTCGGCTACGCCGTGATCCGCAGTGCCCTGCCGGAGCGGCTGTGGACCCGCGCGGCCGGACTGGTCTCCGCGATGTGGGGCGTCGGAACGCTGGTCGGACCGTCGCTGGGCGGGCTCTTCGCCCAGATCGGCGCCTGGCGCGGGGCGTACGTCCTGCTGCTGGTCGCCGCGCTGGTGCTGGCGGTCCTGGCCCGCCGGGTGCTGCCCGGGCGCCCCGGCGCGGGGCACGGCAGTGGCCCGGTGCCGCTGGCCTCGCTGCTGCTGCTCACCCTGGCGGCGGCCGCCTTCAGCGTCAGCTCGACGGTGCCGAGCGGCTGGCCGACGGCCCTGTGCCTGCTCGCCGGACTGGCGCTGCTGGTGGGCTTCGTGGCGGCCGAGCGGCGCGGGGCGGCCACGGTGCTGCCGCAGCAGACCTACCGGGCCGGCAACCCGCTGAAGTGGCTCTACCTGACCGTCGCGGTGCTCTGCGCGGGCGTGGTGACGGAGAACTTCATCCCGCTGTTCGGCCAGCAGCTGGGCGGCCTCTCCCCGCTGGTGGCCGGGTTCCTCGGGGCCACGACCTCGGCCGGCTGGACCACCGCCCAGCTGTTCAGCGTCGGGATCGGGACGGCCCGCGGCCGGGCCCTGGCGATCCGCACCGCACCGCTGGTGCTGGTCGGCGGGCTGCTGGTCCACGGGCTGACGCAGACCGGGCACGCCTCCGGGCCGCGGGTGCTGCTGTGGGCGGTGGCGCTCTTCGCCGCCGGCACCGGGATAGGCCTGGCCTTCCCGCACCTGAGCGTGGCCGCGATGCGCAGCAGCGGCGACCCGGCGGAGGGCGGCAAGGCGGCCGCGGCGATCAACACCACCCAGCTGATCGCCTTCTCGGTGACCTCGGCGCTGGCCGGCACCCTGGTCAACCTGGGCGGGGACACCCCGGTCGACTCGGCCCGGTACATGACCCTGGGGATCGCCGCGATCACCGCCCTCGGGGTGGCCACCGCCGCGCGCACCGCCCGCAGCCTCGGGCGCTGAGCCGAGGCGGCACGAGCGGCCCTGCGGCGGGCACGGGCGGCCCCGCCGTGGCGGCACGAGCAGGCCCCGGATCCCTTTTCGTCGGGGGGATCCGGGGCCTCTTCCACGGGGCTTCCCGGCTCAGGAGGCCGGGCCCACCCGGACGGTGGTGATCTTCCCGCCCTGGGACTCCCGGACGACCTCGATCTTCGTGTTGGTGTCCGGCACCTTCACCGTCAGCTGCGGCGTGGCCGGGTCGCCGTACACCCCGGTGCGGTCGTTGAAGACCGGGACGGCCGGCTTCGACGGAATGCGCACCGCGACGCCGCCCTTGTGCAGGGTGAACGGCGTGGTCGGCTTGAGCGAGAAGGTCGCGTCGTAGGTCTGCGCCCGCCCGTTGACCAGCGTCCCGTCGGCGAAGCGGATCGGCGCCGGGCGGGCGTCGATCGGCAGGATCAGCCCGCCGCCGGGGTGGTCCTTGGTGTTGTTGTCACCGTACGAGGTGTCCCACAGCCAGATCAGGACGCCCTCCTGGTACGGGTAGTTGTCCACCACGTTGGCCTTGCCCGCGACGCCGCTGTAGCCGAAGTTGTACGGGCCGGTCTTCAGGAACGCCCCGTAGCCGGTGTAGCGGCGGTTCTCGGCGAGGTACGCGCGCGGGTGCTGCTTGACGGCGGTGCGGCCGTCGATGGCGGTGAAGCCGTTGGTGGTCCAGCCGTTCGCGCCGTTCTCGGCACCGTCGGTGAACAGCTCGGCGCCGCCGGCGGTGGCCTTGACGGCGTCCACCAGCACGCCCCGGCCGTGGGTGTTGCTGTCCGAGGTGACGTGGAAGCGCAGCCGGACCTGCCGGCCGAGGTAGCCGTCCAGCGGGATGTGCAGCTGCTTGTAGGCGCCGGACGCGCCGCTCAGCCCGGGGGTGTTGGCGCTGGTGTTGCCGATCGGGGCGCCGTCCACGGTGCCGCCGAGGGCGGTCCAGTGCTTGCCCTCGTCGGTGGAGGCCTCGACGGTCAGGAAGTCGTAGTCCTGCTCGGTGTCGTACCAGACCGCCGCGTCCAGGACGGCCGGACCGGCGGCGGTGCGCAGGTCGACGTCCCGGGCCAGGGAGTTGTCCTGGTTGTCGCCGGTGTCGCTCCACCACTGCCTGGCGCCCTCGTACGGGTCGGCGAGGTCGGTGCGGGTGGTGCCGTCCGGCAGGTGGACCAGGACGGCCTGGGCCTGGTCGGTGTTGTAGCTGCTCACGCCGAGGGCGTGGGTGGAGCGGGTGGCGGCCTGCGCCTCGTCGTAGTCGAGCCAGCCGAACTGCAGCTTGCTCCAGGCGTCGAGGTCGCCGGGGTAGCCGCCGGTGGTGTTCGGGCCCTTGCCCAGGTACGAGCCGGAGGACATCAGCGACCAGAAGTTGACGCTGTTGTCACCGCCGTTGGTGGGGTAGAGGTCGGGCAGGCCGAGGTTGTGGCCGTACTCGTGGGCGAACAGGCCGACGCCGCTGTTCTCGCCCCCCTGGACGTAGTCGTAGACGTACAGGCCGGTGTCGCCGACGGGGGCGCCGCCGATCTTGTTGCCCTCCGGGCCGGTCTGTCCGGTCGCGTCCGGGAAGGTCCAGCTGCGGTGCGCCCACAGTGCGTCGGCGCCCTGGGCGCCGCCGCCCCAGGTCTCGTCCACGCCCGCGTGCACCACGACGACGTTGTCCAGGTAGCCGTCCGGCTGGGCGAACTCGCCGTCCTTGTCGTGGTCGTAGCGGTCGTAGACGTCGTACTGGGCGAGCTGCGCCTTGATGTCGGCGGCGGAGCGGCCCTTGGCGATCTCGCCGTCGTACCAGGCCTTGACGGCGTCCCGGACGAACTCCTGCCCCTGGGTCCAGGCACCGGAGCCCTGCGGGCCCTTGTTGCTGCCGTAGCGGGCCTCGTTGTACGGGAGGGTGACCCAGTCGCTGACGGTGCCCTCGACGTCGTACCGGCCGGAGGACTGGGTGCGGTAGTAGTTGCGCATCGACACGGCGCCGGGCGAGTCGTCGAAGAACAGCTTCTGGTAGTAGTCGCGGTTGAAGTCCTGCGACCACAGGGTGTGGTTGTCGTCCTTGCCCGGCTTGGGGATCAGGTTGTGGGCCGGGCCGGGGGTGCCGCCGTAGCGGGGCCGGCCGTTCCACTGGGTGGTGTTGTCCACCGCGTCGCCGAACTGGGCGAGGATCACGAAGACCTTGTCCGTGCGCTGGTGCGCGAGCTGGACGTAGTCGTTGCCGATCTTCACCTTCGCCGGGGCCCGCTTGCCGGCGCTCTTGGCGACGGAGCCCTTGTTGAGCTGTTCCAGGGCCTTGCCGCGCAGCGCCTGGCGCTCGCGCTCCTGGGGGGCCAGCGGGGCGGGCGGGGCCTCGGCGCCCTGTTCGGCGTCGGCCCGGGCCGCGGCGAGGGTGGCGGGGGCCGGGGGTGCGGCCTGGGCGGGGGTGCCCAGCAGGGTGGCCGCTATCGCGCCGGTGGTGAGCGCGGCGGCGAGGGCGGCGGACAGTCTGCGCAACTGACCGGTCCTTTCGGGGGGATGGGGGTCCTTCAGGTCATCAGTCGGTGAAGCGCAGGTAATATTTCACATGTGACGGGTCACGTGGAAGAGGTGTGGAGCAAGCGGAAGGGCGCCGCACCAGGAGGTACGACGCCCTTCGCCTGCCGGACCGTCAGCCGGTGGTGTACTCCAGGGCCACGCTGACCACCACCAGTACGCCGTACACCAGCGCGAGGGTGCTCCGCCCGGTGGCGTGTAGGGCGAGCGCGCCGGTGCCGAGGACCAGCAGCTTGACCACGATCTCCGCACCGACCGGCAGCCGGACGGCCGGCCCGCCCGCGGCCAGGAACAGCGCCCAGACGCCGGCCGCCAGGGCCGGCGCGCCGAGCCCGAACAGCAGCCGCAGGCCGGTGTTCGGGCCGGCCCGGAAGCCCCAGTAGCAGAGCGACGCCAGCAGGGCGAGCTCCAGCCCGAAGGCGAGTCCGGCGTTGCCCGCGGTCAGCGGCGTCCACTGCCGCTGCCCGACCGGGCCGGGTCGGTCGATCCTCATCCGCGTTCTCCCCGTCGTACTGGCCCGCCCGGACCGGGCGGCGATCGTGCGGAGTGTCGCAGCCCGGCCCGGGCGGTGCAACGGACTACCCCAGGGACGCCCGCAGGAAGGCGAGTTCGGCCTCGGCCAGCTGCTCCATCAGCCCGCCCGGGGTCATGTGGGTGGCCCCCGGCAGCGGCAGCACGCTGTGCGGCCGGCCGGCCCTGGTGAGCGCCTGGGAGAGCAGCAGGGTGTGCGAGGGGTGGACGTTGTCGTCGGCCAGCCCGTGGATCAGCAGCAGCGGCCTGGTCAGGGCGGGCGCGTCGGTGATCAGGCAGTCGTCGGCGTAGCCCTCGGGGTTGTCCTGCGGCAGGCCGAGGTAGCGCTCGGTGTACGCGGTGTCGTAGAGCCGGAAGTCGGTGGGCGGGGCGCCCGCGCAGGCGGCGTGGAAGACGTCCGGGCGGCGCAGGACGGCGAGCGCCGCGAAGTAGCCGCCGTAGGACCAGCCGCGCACGCCCACCCGGCCGAGGTCGAGGTCCGGGTGCTGTTCGGCGAGCGCGTGCAGGGCGTCGACCTGGTCGTCCAGCGCCACCTGGGAGAAGCGGCGGAAGATGGTGCGGGTGAACTCGGGGGAGACGAACGGGGTGCCGCCGTTGTCGACGGTGACCACCGCGAAGCCCTGGTCGGCCCACCACTGCTTGAGCTGCCAGCGGCGCGGCTCGTTGGCCACCGCCTGGTAGCCGGGCCCGCCGTAGACGTCCAGCAGGACGGGCAGCCGCCGGCCCGGGACGTGGTCGCGCGGGTAGACCACGGCGCTGGGCAGGGAGCGCCCGGTGACCCGGGCGAGTCGCGGCTCCACCCGGTGGGGCAGCGCGGCGCTGTGGTCGGTGAGCGGCAGCTCGCGGCCGTCGCGGCTGACGACGCGCCGCACGCCCTCCGGGCCGGCCGAGGTGAGCAGCAGGGTGTCGGCGGCGGCGAGGGCCGTGTGGGTGCCGGGGCCGGAGGCGAGCGGCTCGGGGGCGCCGCCGTCCGGGTCGACCAGGTGGACGTACTGGTCGAAGGGGTCGCCCTCGCCGGTCTCGCAGAGCAGTCGGCCGTTCAGCCGGCCGACGACCCGGCGGATCTGCAGGCCGGTGGTGTCCAGGGGCTTGCCGTCCAGCGCGAGGCCGCGGGTCTGCGGGGTGTCGTGGACGGTGAGCAGCCGGCCGTCGGCCAGCCGGGCGGGGGTGCCGGGCAGGTCGTCCACCCAGAACTCGTCGGTGGTGCGGGAGAGTTCGGTGCTCGTGCCGGTGGCCGGGTCGGCGCTCAGCAGCAGCACGTTCTGCTGCAGGCGGTCGGCGACGGTGAGCAGCACCTCCTCGGTGGAGGCCCAGGAGGCGGCGCAGACGTACGGGAACTCCTCGGCGTCCCACCGCAGTCGGACCCGGGTGCCGTCCAGGCCGAGCACCCAGAGCTGGACGTCCGCGTTGGGGCCGCCGGCCTGCGGGTAGGCGAAGTCCTCGGGGGCCTCGCCGGGGTGCGCCGGGTCGGCGAAGTAGCGCCGGGGGACGGCGGATTCGTCCACCCGGGCGGCCAGCAGCGCGCCGCCGTCCGGGCGCCACCAGTGGCCGCGGGAGCGGCCGAGCTCCTCGGCGGCGGCGAATTCGGCGACGCCCCAGCGGGCGCCGTCGGCGGGGGAGAACGGTTCGAGGGCCGGGGTGACGTACAGGGCGTCCTCGGCGACGTAGGCGACGCGCTGCCCGGTGGCGTCCGGCCGGGGGTCGAACGCGGGCCCGGCGACGGGGAGTTCGTCGCTGGTGCCGGCGGTGGTGTCGGTGCGGAACAGTCGGCCGTCCAGGGTGAAGACGGCGGTGGCGAGGTCGGCGGTGGCGGCGTACGTGCCGATGCCGGCGGCGACCAGCCGGGTGCGCTCGCGCAGCCGGCGCTCGACGACGGGCAGGTCGTCGCGGCGGCCGGTGCGGCCGGGCAGCAGCGCGGCCGGGTCGGCGACCAGGCGCTCCTCGCCGGTCGCGGTGTCGAGCAGGTGGAGGCGGTCGACCGGATCCTCCGGACCGGTGGAGCGGAGCAGCAGCAGCCGGGTACCGTCCTCGGCGAGGGTGTACGCACGCGGCGCGCCGAAGGCGAACCGGCCGGTACGGGCGCTGAGGGCAAGGAAGGCGTCGGTGTTGGTCACGGCCCGATGGTGGTCGCGAGGTGTGGGCCCCGACCAGTAGTCTGTCATGTGAAATGTCACACATCAGTGCGTGCCGGTGCCGACCGGCCCGCCGAGACGTCGAGCCACCGGCGCGCCGACCACCGGCGCGCCGGCCAGCGGAGGAAACCGTGACCGAGGACCTGCGGACCGCCGAACCCCCGGCCCCCCTGCCCGCCGCCGACCGGCTGTTCAGCGTGTCCCCGCAGACCGCGCACCTGAACCACGGCTCGTTCGGCGCCGTGCCCGTCCCGGTGCAGCGGGCGCAGGAGCGGCTGCGCACCGAGCACGAACGGGACCCGGACGGCTTCTTCGCCGACCTCCCCGCCCGGATCGCCGCCGCCCGCGCCCTTCTCGCCGCCGAGCTGGACACCGACCCGGACCGGCTCGCGCTGGTCGCCAACGTCACCGAGGCGGTCGCGATCGCCCTGGACAGCATCCCGTTCGCCCCCGGCGACCGGATCCTGGTCACCGACCACGGCTACGGCGCGGTGACCCGGGCCGCGGTCCGCAAGGCCGCCGAGACCGGAGCCGACGTGGCGGTCGTCGAGGTGCCGCTGGACGCCCCGGACGAGCAGGCCGTCCGGGAGGCGGTGCTCGCCGCCGTGGACGGACGCACCACCGTCGCGATCCTGGACCAGCTGACCTCGCCCACCGCCCGCCTGGTGGCCGGCCCGGCCCTGCTCGCCGACCTGCGCGCCCGCGGCGTGACCACCGTGGTGGACGGCGCCCACGCCCCCGGCATGCTGCCCGCCCCGATCGATCCGAACGCCGACTTCTGGTTCGGCAACCTGCACAAGTGGGCCTTCGCCCCGCGCGCCACCGGCGTGCTCGCCGTCCGCCCCGAGTGGACCGCCCGGGTGCGCCCGCTGGCACTGTCCTGGGAGCACGACAAGGGCTTCCCGGGCAACGTGGAGTGGCGCGGCACCTGCGACTACACCCCCTGGCTGGCCGCCCCGGCCGGCTTCCAGC
This sequence comes from Kitasatospora sp. NPDC058048, assembly GCF_042885555.1. NCBI lineage: Bacteria > Bacillati > Actinomycetota > Actinomycetes > Kitasatosporales > Streptomycetaceae > Kitasatospora > Kitasatospora sp. NPDC058048. The sequence goes on from NZ_JBHVRT010000026.1 coordinate 73,540, forward strand.
TGCTGCGCGACCTCGGCCACGCGGAGGTGGCCGCCCACAACACCGCCCTCGCCGCGTACGGCCGCCGGGTGCTCGCCGAGCGGGCCGGACTGGCGCCGCTGCCCGCGACCCCCGGGGTCTGGATGAGCACCGTCCGGCTGCCGGACGGGTTCGGCGAGACCGAGCCCCAGGTGAAGGCGCTGATGGCCGAGGTGTGGCACCGGCTCGGCACCCGGATCGCCGTCCGCCCGTGGGCCGGCGGCGGGGTGCTGCGGGTCAGCGCGCAGCTGTACAACCGGCCGGAGGAGTACGAGCGGCTGGCGGACGGGCTGGTGGAACTGCTGAAGGGCTGAGCCCCGGGGCCGGGGCCGGGGTGGTCCCGGTGGTCCCGGTGGTCCCGGTGGTCCCGGTCGTCCAGGTCACGGAAAAACGGTGCTATCGATGTCACTCCTCCCGGGTAACCTCTCGCTGAGATGCGAGATCACACCAACCACACCCGGACGGCGATGAACACCCCCGATCCAGAGCCCCAGGACGACCAGGAGCTCGGCCCCGCCGAGGCGTACGCGGCCAGCCGTCGCCGGGCCAAGGAGCAGGCCACCGCCCTGTACGGCTTCCAGCAGCTGTACGACTTCCCGCTGGACGATTTCCAGCTGGAGGCCTGCGAGACGCTGGAGGCCGGCTCCGGCGTCCTGGTCGCCGCCCCCACCGGCTCCGGGAAGACCATCGTCGGCGAGTTCGCCGTGCACCTGGCCCTGGCCGCGGGCCGCAAGTGCTTCTACACCACGCCGATCAAGGCGCTCTCCAACCAGAAGTACGGGGATCTGGTCAAGCGCTACGGTGCCGCCAAGGTCGGCCTGCTCACCGGCGACAACACCGTCAACGGCGACGCACCCGTGGTGGTGATGACCACCGAGGTGCTGCGCAACATGCTCTACGCGGGCTCCAGCACCCTCGACGGCCTCGGCTACGTCGTGATGGACGAGGTGCACTACCTCGCCGACCGCCTCCGCGGCGCAGTCTGGGAGGAGGTCATCATCCACCTCCCCGAGTCGGTCACCCTCGTCTCGCTCTCCGCGACCGTCTCCAACGCCGAGGAGTTCGGCGACTGGCTGGACACCGTGCGCGGCGGCACCAAGGTGATCGTCTCCGAGACCCGCCCCGTGCCGCTGTGGCAGCACGTGATGGCCGGCAACCGGATGTACGACCTGTTCGCCGACCCCGACCGCGACGGCCGCCCCAAGCACAACCTGAAGAACCCCGGCAAGGCCGTCAACCCCGAGCTGGTCCGGCTCGCCCGCTCCGAGCTCGACCGCAACCCGCGCGACCGCTTCGGCCGCGGCCGGGGCCGCTCGATGCCCAACGGCCGGCCGGGCCGGGTCTGGACGCCGAGCCGCGTGGACGTCATCGACCGGCTCGACGCCGAGGGCCTGCTGCCCGCGATCACCTTCATCTTCAGCCGGGCCGGCTGCGAGGCCGCCGTCCAGCAGTGCCTCAGCTCCGGCCTGCGGCTCAACAAGGACGCGGACCGCGCCCGGGTCCGGGCGATCGTCGAGGAGCGCTGCGCCGACATCCCCGACGAGGACCTGCACGTCCTCGGCTACTTCGAGTGGCTGGACGGGCTGGAGCGCGGCATCGCCGCCCACCACGCCGGGATGCTGCCCCGGTTCAAGGAGGTCGTCGAGGAGCTCTTCGTGAAGGGCCTGGTCAAGGCCGTCTTCGCGACCGAGACCCTGGCGCTCGGCATCAACATGCCCGCCCGCTCGGTGGTCATGGAGAAGCTCGTCAAGTGGAACGGCGAGACCCACGCCGACATCACCCCCGGCGAGTACACCCAGCTCACCGGCCGGGCCGGGCGGCGCGGCATCGACATCGAGGGCCACGCCGTGGTCCTCTGGCAGCGCGGCCTCGACCCCGAGGCGCTGGCCGGCCTGGCCGGCACCCGCACCTACCCGCTGAAGTCCTCGTTCCGGCCCTCCTACAACATGGCCGTCAACCTGGTCTCCCAGTTCGGCCGGCACCGCTCGCGCGAGCTGCTGGAAACCTCCTTCGCCCAGTTCCAGGCGGACCGCTCGGTGGTCGGCATCGCCCGCCAGGTGCAGCGCAACGAGGAGGGGCTGGAGGGCTACCGCGAGTCGATGACCTGCCACCTCGGCGACTTCGACGCGTACATGGAGCTGCGCCGCAAGCTCAAGGACCGCGAGAACGAGATGGCCCGCGAGGGCAGCAGCCAGCGCCGTGCGGCCGCCGTCGAGTCCATCGAGCAGCTCAAGCCGGGCGACGTCATCCACGTGCCCACCGGCAAGTTCGCCGGCCTCGCCCTGGTCCTCGACCCGGGCCTGCCGCCGGTCAACCGCTCCGGCCGGGGCGGCCCGCGCCACCCCGACTACCAGGACGGCCCCCGCCCGGTGGTGCTCACCGCCGAGCGGCAGGTCAAGCGGCTCGCCATGATCGACTTCCCGCACCCGGTCGTCGCGATCGAACGGCTGCGCATCCCCAAGTCCTTCAACCCGCGCAGCCCGCAGTCCCGGCGCGACCTCGCCTCGGCCCTGCGCACCAAGGCCGGCCACCTGGAGCCCGAGCGGTTCCGGCGCGGCCGCGCGGCGGCCGCCGACGACCCGGAGATCACCCGGCTGCGCACCGAACTGCGCCAGCACCCCTGCCACGGCTGCTCCGACCGCGAGGACCACGCCCGCTGGGCCGAGCGCTACCACCGGCTGCACCGCGACACCGAGCTGCTGGAACGCCGGATGCGCTCGCGCACCCACACCATCGCCCGCACCTTCGACCGGGTCTGCGGACTGCTCACCGACCTCGGCTACCTCAGCGGAGACACCGTCACCGACGACGGCAAGCGCCTCGGCCGGCTGTACGGCGAGCTCGACCTGCTCGCCTCCGAATGCATCCGCGAGGGCGTCTGGAGCGGCCTGGCCGCCGCCGAACTCGCCGCCTGCGCCTCGGCGCTGGTGTACGAGGCCCGCCAGTCCGACGACGCCGGCGCCCCCCGGGTGCCGGAGGGCGCGGCCAAGGAGGCGCTCGGCAAGATGGTCCGGATCTGGGGCCACCTGGACGCCCTGGAGGAGCAGCACCGGATCAACACCGCGGAGGGCGTCGGCCAGCGCGAGCCCGACCTCGGCTTCGCCTGGGTCGCCTACCGCTGGGCGCTCGGCCACAACCTCGACCAGGTCCTGCGCGACGCCGACATGCCGGCCGGCGACTTCGTCCGCTGGACCAAGCAGCTGATCGACGTCCTCGGCCAGATCCAGGACGCCGCCGGCGAGGACGTCGAACTCCGCCGGACCGCCCGCAAGGCCGTCGACGGCCTCCGCCGCGGCATCATCGCCTACTCCTCCGTGGGCTAGCCGGACACCCGAAGGGGCCCGCCCGCTCACCCGAGCGCGCGGGCCCCTTCGCTTTCCCCGCCCCACCCCGTGCGGCCTCGGCTTCGCCTCGCCGCTTCGGCTCTCACGGTGTTGCGTGGGAGGTCGGCCCGGCCGACTTCCCACGCAGCAGAAGGTACGGCGCCGCCGCCTGAGCGGCGGGCTCCGGCGGCGGGGTTGTCGCGGCCTCGCTCGACCTGGGCGAGGCCGCGGCCCGGTGGCGCGGTCAGCCCGTCATCGCCCGGTGTTCGGCCCGGGGGCCGGTGCCGGTGAGGTGGCCGTCGCGCGGGGCCGGGTCGGGCCGGTCCTCCCGTCGGGTGGCGACGGTCAGGCAGGCCGCGATCAGCACGATGTTCTTGAGGATGTACTGCCCCTCCAGCGTCGGGACGGGCGGGATGCCGTGCACCCACACGTCGTCCGGCAGCAGGACGAGCGTCGCGAACACTCCGGCCATGTGCACGAAGAACACCGCCAGGACGACGGGGAGCAGCAGCCCGGTGACCAGTCCGGCCCCGATGGCGACCTCCATGAGGGCCAGCAGCGGTCGCGAGACGCCGGGCGGTACCAGGTCGAAGGTCAGCCGGCTCATGCAGCGGGTGGCGAGGTCCTCGGCGGGGCTGGCCCCGGGGATGAACTTGAGTACCCCGAACCAGAGGTACACCGCCCCGACGCTGACCCGCAGGACTCCGGGGGCCACCCGCCGGTAGCCGTGGGAGAAGTCCTCGGCCCGGCGTCTGCCCGTCCGCACGGCGCGTGCGAGATGCGACTCCATTCGCCCCTCCATCAGATCCCTTTCAGAGTTCCCGGCACCCAGGAGGACGGGGCACACCGCGGTCGGCGGGATCCGGGTGAGGGGCGGCCCGAAGCGCCGACCGGGCACGGCTCGTCGGGTGCCGGCTCGGAAGGCCGCAGCTTAGCGCCCTGCTGCCGCGGCGGAAAGGTTCGGCGCAGCGTCGGATGGCGGGGGCGGCTCGTGGGAAGTCGGCCCGGCCGACGTCCTACGTCCGGGGGTGTCGGGGCCCGGCGGCGTCGAGGCGGCGGACGAGTTCGCGCAGGGCGCGCAGTTCGCGGTCCAGGGCTTCGGCGCCGTGGGCGGTGAGGGAGACCCAGGTGCGGGGGCGGCGTCCGACGTAGCCCTTGGCGACGGCGACGAGGCCGGAGTCCTCCAGGACCTTGAGGTGGCGGGACAGGTTGCCGTCGGTGGCGCCCAATTGCTCCTTGAGGAAGCCGAACTCGACCCGGTCGGCCTCGCGGGCGATAGTCAGGATGCCGAGCCGGACCCGTTGGTGGACGGTGTCGTCCAGTACCAGGGTCGGGTGCGGCTCCTCGGCTTCGTCGGCAACGCTCATCGGAGACCTCCATGGATGCCCCCGGCTTCAGCCGGGGGAGGAAATGGATCTCCTGCGGAGCAGGGCAACGGGCCGCGTTTCGCCGTTGGGCGGACCGTAGCGCTCTGACCGGGAGATTCGATCGTTACAAGTGATCGCGCTAGGTTGTGAGTGTGACCGCGAACCATGTGAAGCGGGCGTTCAAGTACCGCTTCTACCCGACCGGTGCGCAGGCGGCCGAGCTGTCGCGTACGTTCGGATGCGTGCGCAAGGTCTACAACATGGCGTTGCAGGCCCGGACCGAGGCGTGGACGCTGCGCCAGGAGCGGATCAACTACAACGCCACCTCCGCGATGCTGACGGCGTGGAAGAAGACCGAGGAACTGTCCTATCTGTCCGAGGTTTCGTCCGTTCCGTTGCAGCAGGCTCTGCGGCACCTGCAAGGGGCGTTCGCCAACTTCTGGCTCAAGCGGGCGAAGTACCCGACGCTCAAGTCCCGGAAGAAGTCCCGCAGGTCTGCCGAGTACACCAGCTCCGCGTTCCGCTACCGAGACGGCGTGCTGACCTTGGCGAAGATGGCCGAGCCGCTGGACATCGTGTGGTCGAGGCCGCTCCCGGAGGGTGCGGTCCCGTCCACGGTGACCGTGTCGCAGGACAGCGCGGGACGCTGGTTCGTCTCGATGCTGTGCGACGACCGGCCGACGATGCCGGCCCCGGTGAATGCCGCGGTCGGGATCGACGCCGGGATCACCAGCCTCGTGACGCTCTCCACGGGGGAGAAGATCACCAACCCGAAACACGAACGCCGTGACCGCCGGCGCCTGGCCAAGGCTCAACGGGAACTGTCCCGCAAGGCCAAGGGCTCGGCCAACCGCGAGAAGGCCCGCAAGAAGGTCGCGCGTGTCCACGCGCGGATCGCCGACCGGCGCCGCGATTTCCTGCACAAACTCACCACCCGACTCGTCCGTGAGAACCAAACGGTCGTGATCGAGGACCTGACGGTCCGCAACATGCTCAAGAACCGCAAGCTCGCCCGCTCCATAAGCGACGCTTCGTGGACCGAGCTGCGGTCCATGCTGGAGTACAAGGCCCAGTGGTACGGCCGCGAGCTGATCGCCGTCGACCGGTGGTTCCCCAGCTCCAGGCTGTGCTCGGCCTGCGGCACCCTGCAGGGCAGGATGCCGCTGAACGTCCGCGAGTGGACGTGCGGCTGCGGGACGACCCACGACCGGGACGTGAACGCAGCTGAGAACATCCTGGCCGCCGGGCTGGCGGCAGCAGCCTGTGGAGACGGTGTAAGACCTCAACGGAGCACTCCGGGCGGGCGGTCGTCGGTGAAGCAGGAAGTCGTCCCACCGCCGCGCTCACGCGCAGCGGCTCAGCCGCGAGGCTGAGGGGAAGCCCCTCCTTTAGGGGGGAGGAAGTCAAGAGGCGACCGTACGGGATGCTCCCGGTGCGCGGCGGGCCGCCGTCCACTGCGCCAGCCCGGCGGCCAGCAGGACCGCCGCGAGCAGCAAGGCCTTCGGCTGCGGGCCGTCGGCCCAGCCGCCGTCGCCCCGGTCGAGCCACGGCAGCCAGCCGCTCTCCCAGGGTGCCGCGAGGTAGGCGGTGAGCAGCGCCGTGTGGACGAGTCCGGCGGAGGCCGCCAGGGGGCTGCGCTCGGTCAGCCCGAGGACGATCAGGCCGGCTCCGACCGCGTACCAGGGTGAGGCGTACGTGTTGGCGAGCATGTCGAGCACGAACGGCACCCGGCGGACGGACAGCAGGGCGACCAGCACGGCGGCGACCAGGACGCCGGCGCCGACCGTGGTGGCGAGCAGGCCGGCGCGGCGCGGGACGATCCCGCGGGCCTCGCCGCGCCGCCGGTACCAGCGGGACAGCAGCAGCCAGGCGAGCGGGAGCAGCGCGTACCAGACGCCCCAGGCCAGGAAGCGGAGGACGGCTCCGTCGAACTCGCCGGCGAGGCACGGGGCGTCCGGTGCGTGCGGGACGCAGAGGCCGATGAGTTCGGAGTACGCGAAGAGCGGATAGGACGTGACGGACCGCCCGTTGGCGCCGAAGTTGTAGGCCTGGCTGGAGATCGGCACGGCGGCCAGGGCGAGCAGGCCGAACCCGAGCAGCGGGACTCCCGAGCCGCGCAGCCGGGTCCGGGCCCGGGCCCGGAGCCCTTCCGTCTCGGCGAGGAGTTCGGCCGGGCCGGGCCGGTGCTCTGTCGTCATGTTCCACCCCTTGTCGCGCGCGATCGCTTTGCTGTGCCATGAACTTTGCATCGCAAAGTGAGCTGCGGTCAAGGGCACTTGGGGCCGGCGGGCCCCGGGAACGCCGAGGGGCCCGCACGTTCGCGTCGAACGTGCGGGCCCCTGAGAGGATTCGGGCTCAGCGGGTGGCGAGGGCCTCCAGGACGCGGTCCAGGGAGGTGCCGAGGCCCCAGCGGGCGGAGAGCTCCTCCAGGGTCATCGGGTAGAGCGGCTCGCGGGGGAGGGCCGGGTCGAAGTCCGGCAGTGGGGCGTCGTCGGCGACGCGGACGACCTTGGGGGCGACGTCGAGATAGCCGGCGCCCTCGACGATGTTGCGGCGGCGGGCCGGGGTGAGCCTGGAGCCGAGGTCGAGGGCGGCGGTGCGGATGGCCGCGAGGTCGCCGTACTCGTTGATCAGCTGGGCGGCGGTCTTCTCGCCGATGCCCTTGACGCCGGGCAGGCCGTCCGACGGGTCGCCGCGCAGGGCGGCCATGTCGGCGTACTGGGCGCCGCGCACGCCGTACTTCTCCAGCAGCAGCGCGTCGTCGGTGACCTGGAGGTTGCCCATGCCCTTGACCGGGTAGAGCACGGTGATCCCGCGGGCGTCGTCCACCAGCTGGAAGAGGTCGCGGTCGCCGGTGACGATCTGCACCGGTCCGGCGGCGCGGGCGGTGAGCGTGCCGATCACGTCGTCCGCCTCGTAGTCGGGGGAGCCGACCCGGGCGATGCCGAGCGCGTCCAGCACCTGCTCGATCACCGGGACCTGCGGGGCCAGCGTGTCGGGCACCTCCTCCTCGCCGTCCTCGGCCGCCTCGGCGACCCGGTGGGTCTTGTAGGAGGGGATGAGGTCCACCCGCCACTGGGGGCGCCAGTCGGCGTCCATGCAGGCCACCAACTGGTCGGGCCGGTGGTCGTGGACCAGTCTGGCGATGAAGTCCAGCAGCCCACGGACGGCGTTGACCGGCTCACCCTGCGGCGAGCGCAGGGTGTCCGGTACGCCGAAGTAGGCCCGGAAGTACAGGCTGGCGGAGTCGAGCAGCATCAGTCGCGGTGCGGTCACGACTCAGCATCATGCCGCACCGCGGTGACGGACGGGTGCTGTCAGTGCTCGTGCGGTCCGGCTCGGTGGACCGGGCCGTGGGCGTCGGCGCAGTGCTCGACGGTGGAGTCGGCCGGGGTGGTGATCTGCAGCAGCGCGCCCGCCTCGTCCTCGCCGACGTGGTCGACCTGGAGGGTGGAGTGGGTGATGCCGTACTCCTCCGAGAGCCGGCGCTGCAGGGAGCGCCGCACCGCGTGGCAGTCGCCGCCCGGGGTGACCAGGATGTGCGCGGACAGGGCCGGCTGACCGGAGGTGATCTCCCAGATGTGCAGGTCGTGGATCTCCTCGACCAGCGGCTCGGTGACCATCCGGTCGGCCACCGCGTCCGGGTCGATCCCCGCCGGGGCGGCCTCCAGGAAGATCCGCCCGGAGTCCCGGACCAGCGCGATGCCGGCCTTGAGCATCAGCGCGACGACGATCAGCGAGGCGATCGAGTCGGCCCGGGCGAAGCCGGTGGTCAGGACGATCGCACCGGCGACGGCGGTGGCGATGAAGGCGTAGAGGTCGGTCAGTACGTGCTGGAAGGCGCCCTCGACGTTCAGCGAGCTGCGGTTGGCCTTGGACATGCACCAGGTGGCGGCGAGGTTGACCACGATCCCGACCAGTGCGGTGATCAGCACCAGTGAGCCGGTGACCTCCGGCGGTTCGAGCAGCCGGGTGATCGCCTCGTAGCCCAGCCAGGCCGACAGCACCAGCAGGGTGACCCCGTTGGCCTGCGCGGAGAGGATCTCGGCGCGCTTGAGGCCGTAGGTGTAGCCACCGCGGGCCGGGCGGGCGGCGAGCCGCATGGCGATCAGCGCGAGCACGATCGAGGCGGCGTCGGTGAGCATGTGGGCCGCGTCCGAGATCAGCGCCAGGGACTGGGCGGCGAAGCCGACCACGACCTCGCCGGCCATGAAGACGACGATCAGGACGAGGGCGCTGAGCAGCCAGCGGCGGTCCGCGTCGGCGGCTACGCCGTGCGAGTGGCCGCCGTGCCCGTGTCCTCCGGAGCCGTGCCCGTGCCCTCCGGGGGCGTGGGAGTGTCCGCCGGAACCGCGCGAGTGCTTCTGGTCATGCGCATGATCATCGTGCGAATGCTCGTGCCCGGCCATGGAGGTCCTCTCTGGGCGCACGGGTGGGAAAGGGGGCGCGGCGCGACCGCCCCGCAACCGAAGTGAACCGCAGAATCGACAAAGATCCAAAGGTTGTACTGGTGACCGTTGTCGTTCCCGTCCGGGCGGCCGGACCCGGCGCACTCCGCAGCCGCCCGACGGGCCGAACTCCCGTTCCCTCATGCCCAGTTGCGCTACCCCAGCGCCAGCGAGTCGAGGACCGCCGCGGTGGCCGCCCGGACCAGGGCCCGCATCAGCCGAAGGTCGTCCCCCTGCTCCGGATGCCACTGCACCCCGAGCGTGAACCCCGGACCCTCCACCGCCTCCACCGTCCCGTCCGGCGCGTGGGCGCTCACCCGCAGACCGGCCCCCAGCCGGTCGACGGCCTGGTGGTGGAAGGTCGGCACCTCCAGCTCGCTCTCCGGCAGCAGCCCGCCCAGCAGCGTCCCCGGCACCGGCCGCACCGGGTGCGAGCCGTAGAGCCCGGGCGAGCCGCCGTGCACGTCCACCGGCACCACGTCCGGCAGGTGCTGCACCAGCGTCCCGCCGCACACCACGTTCAGGATCTGCATGCCCCGGCAGACCGCCAGCAGCGGCATCCCCGCCGCCAGCGCCGACCGCAGCAGCGCGACCTCCCAGGCGTCCCGCTCCGGCGACTCGATCTCGGTCGCCGGATGGGCCGGCTGCCCGTAGTACGCCGGGTCGATGTCCGGCCCACCCGCGATCACCAGGCCGTCCAGCCGGGCCAGCACCTCCGGGGCGCGCTCCGGGACGTCCGGCGGCAGCAGGACCGCGATCCCGCCCGAGTCCCGGACCTGCGCGGTGTACCGCTCGGGCAGCAGGGCCACCCGGCGGCCCCGCCAATCGCTCCAACTCGCGTCCACCAGGTAGGTGCTGACGCCGATCAAAGGCCTGCGATCCATGGCGGGCATTCTCCCCCCGGGGCACCTGATCCACCGTCAGCCACGCGCGTCGGCGCGCCACGGGCACCCGACACCCACCCGCCCTCTTCCGCCCCGCGAGTCGCAGGCCGTACGGTTCGCTGTGACCGCTTGATCTCGAAGAGTGATCGAGGAGGAGGGTTCGGCATGTCCGAACTGCCCGAACAGGCCGCCGCCGGCTCGCCGGCCCGGCCGCCGCTGACCCTGGACGGGCTGCGGACCCTGGTGGACTCCGGCGAGGTGCACACCGTCGCGCTCGCCTTCACCGACATGCAGGGCCGCCTCCAGGGCAAGCGCTTCGCCGCCCGGTTCTTCCTCGACGAGGTCGCCGAGCACGGCGCCGAGGCCTGCGACTACCTGCTGGCCGTCGACGTCGACCTGAACACCGTGGACGGCTACGCCTTCTCCTCCTGGGCCACCGGCTACGGCGACTTCGCGATGCGCCCCGACCTCGGCACCCTGCGGCTGACCCCCTGGCAGCCCGGCACAGCCCAGGTCACCGCCGACCTCGCCCGGCACGGCGGCCACCCGGTGGACGCCGCCCCGCGCCAGCTGCTGCGCCGCCAGCTCGCCCGGCTCGCCGAGCACGGCCTGGCCGCCGACATCGGCACCGAACTGGAGTTCCTGGTCTTCCGCGACACCTACGAGCAGGCCTGGCTGGGCGGCTACCGCGGCCTGACCCCGGCGAACCTCTACAACGTGGACTACTCGATGCTGGGCACCGCCCGGGTCGAGCCGCTGCTGTCCCGGATCCGCACCGAGATGGCCGGCGCCGGCCTGGTGGTGGAGTCCGCCAAGGGCGAGTGCAACCTCGGCCAGCACGAGATCGCCTTCCGCTACACCGACGCCCTCACCACCTGCGACCAGCACAGCGTCTACAAGACCGGCGCGAAGGAGATCGCCGCCCAGCTCGGCTGCGCGCTCACCTTCATGGCCAAGTACGACGAGCGCGAGGGCAACAGCTGCCACATCCACCTCTCGCTGCGCGACGCCGTCGGCGCCCCCGCCTTCGCCGACCGGGACGGCCGGATGACGGACACCATGCGGTACTTCCTGGCCGGCCAGCTGGTCGCGCTGCGCGAGTTCAGCCTGCTGTACGCGCCGAACATCAACTCCTACAAGCGCTACCGCCCCGGTTCCTTCGCCCCGACCGCCGTCGCCTGGGGCCGGGACAACCGCACCTGCGCCTACCGGGTGGTCGGCCACGGCCCCGGCCTGCGGATGGAGAACCGGGTGCCCGGCGGCGACGTCAACCCGTACCTCGCGGTGGCCGGGATGATCGCGGCCGGCCTGCACGGGCTGCAGCGCAAGCTGGACCTGCCCGCGCCCTGCCTCGGCAACGCCTACGCGGTCGAGGAGTACGTCCGGGTGCCCGGATCGCTGCGCGAGGCGGCCGAGCTGTGGGCGGAGAGCGCACTGGCCCGCGAGGCCTTCGGCGACGACGTGGTCGAGCACTACCTGAACATGGCCCGGGTCGAGCAGGCCGCCTACGACGGGGCGGTCACCGACTGGGAGCGCTACCGATCCTTCGAACGGATGTGACGCATGACCGAGCCCGACGCGAGCGCCGGGAGCAGCACCGTCCGCAATCCCGCCACCGGCGAGGTGCTCGCCACCGTCCCCGACACCGCCCCCGAACGGCTGGACGCGGCCGTCCGGCTGGCGGTGAGGGCCCAGACCGGCTGGGCGGCGCTCGCCCCCGGCGAACGTGCCAGGCTGCTGCGCCGGTTCGCCGACCAGGTCGAGGCGCACGTCCCCGAGCTGGCCGCCCTGGAGGTGGCGGAGGCCGGCCACCTGCCGGCCAACGCCCACTGGGAGGCCGGCAACGTCCGGGACCTGCTGGAGTACGCGGCCGGGGGAGTGGAGCGGCTGACCGGCCGGCAGATCCCGGTGGCCGGCGGCCTGGACGTGACCTTCCACGAGCCGGTCGGCGTGGTCGGGGTGATCGCACCGTGGAACTTCCCGATGCCGATCGCCGCCTGGGGCTTCGCCCCCGCCCTCGCGGCCGGCAACGCCGTCCTGCTCAAGCCCGCCGAGGCCACCCCGCTGACCGCCCTGCGGCTGGCCGAACTCGGCCTCGCGGCGGGCCTGCCCGAGGGCCTGTTCCAGGTCGTCCCCGGCGCAGGCACCACCACCGGCCGGGCCCTGGTGGACCACCCGGCCGTCCGCAAGATCGTCTTCACCGGCTCGACCGTCGTCGGCAAGGAGGTCGCCGCCCGCTGCGCCGCCCGCGCCAAGCGGGTCACCCTGGAACTCGGTGGCAAGAGCCCCAGCGTCGTCTTCGCCGACGCCGACCTGGCCCGCGCCGCCGACCCGATGTCCTTCGCCGACAACAGCGGCCAGGACTGCTGCGCCCGCAGCCGGATCCTGGTCCAGCGCGAGGTGTACGAGGACTTCCTCGCCCTGCTGCTGCCCGCCGTCGAGAGCCTGCGCACCGGCGACCCGACCGACCCGCAGACGGAGCTCGGCCCGCTGATCTCGGCCGCCCAGGTCCGCCGGGTGGCCTCCTACCTCACCCCCGACCTGCCGGTGCTGGCCCGCGGCAAGGTCCCGGACGGGCCCGGTTACTGGTACCCGCCGACGGTCGTCGGCCCCGAGGACCCGCAGGTCCCGGCCGTCACCGAGGAGATCTTCGGCCCGGTCGCCGCCGTCCTGCCGTTCACCGACGAGGCCGACGCGCTGCGCCTGGCCAACGCCACCCGCTACGGCCTGGCCGGCTCGATCTGGACCAGGGACGTCGGCCGGGCGCTGCGCCTGGCCCGCGGCGTACGGGCGGGCAACCTGTCGGTCAACTCGCACTCCTCGGTGCGCTACTGGACGCCCTTCGGCGGCTACGGCGAGTCCGGGGTGGGCCGCGAGCTGGGCCCGGACGCGCTGCGCCACTTCACCGAGACCAAGAACGTCTTCATCCACAGCGAGGAGTGACAGCCCGATGAGCGAGAAGCACGCCGCGCGGGACGAGGCCGTCTGCCGCCGGCTGGTCGGCCGCACCGCCGTGGTCACCGGCGCGGGCAGCGGGATCGGCCTGGCCGCCGCCCGCCGGCTCGCCTCGGAGGGGGCGAAGGTGGTCTGCGCCGACCTCGACGAGGAGACCGGGCGGGCCGCCGCCAAGGAGGTCGGCGGACTGTTCGTGCACACCGACGTCACCGACCCGTACATGGTGGAGGCGCTGTTCGACGAGGCGTACGAGACCTGCGGCAGCGTGGACGTCGCGTTCAACAACGCGGGCATCTCGCCGCCCGAGGACGACTCGATCCTGACCACCGGCCTGGACGCCTGGCGCAGGGTCCAGGAGGTCAACCTGACCTCGGTCTACCTGTGCTGCAAGGCCGCGCTGCCGTACATGCGCCGGCACGGGCGCGGCTCGATCATCAACACCGCCAGCTTCGTGGCCCGGATGGGCGCGGCCACCTCGCAGATCTCCTACACCGCCTCCAAGGGCGGGGTGCTGGCGATGTCCCGCGAGCTGGGCGTGCAGTTCGCCCGGGAGGGCATCCGGGTCAACGCGCTCTCGCCCGGACCGGTGGACACGCCGCTGCTGCGCGAGCTGTTCGCCGCGGACCCGGAGCGGGCCGCCCGCCGGCTGGTGCACATCCCGCTCGGCCGGTTCGCCCGGGCCGAGGAGATCGCCGCCGCGGTGGCCTTCCTGGCCAGCGACGACTCCTCCTTCATCACGGCGAGCGAGTTCCTGGTGGACGGCGGCATCTCCGGGGCGTACGTCACCCCGCTGTAGCCGCCGCCGGTGGGAATCCCGGCCGCGCCGGCCGTGCCGGACGGGGTTCTCACCGGAATCTCATCGAAAACGGCGGGAATTCCCGGCTGCGCTGATTTCGCGTTTATCCGGCTGCCTTTAGATTCTCTTCTGTGAGCGAGCAGATTCCCGCCGGGTGGTACCCGGATCCCAAGGACACCACGAGCGACCCGAGGCCGCAGCGGTGGTGGGACGGCAAGGGCTGGACGGCCGACACCCGGCCCGCACCCTCGGACGCCCCCGCGTCGGACACCCCCGCGCCGGGCGCGGCCGAGCAGCCCACGGTGCTGGAGGGCGAGGTGCTGGAGAGCGGCCCGACCGTCCGCTACCCGGAGCCGCCGCCCTTCGGCGCCGCCTACGGCACGCCCGGCGGGCCGCCGCGCAAGGCCCGGCGCAAGCCCTCCAAGCTGGTGCTGGCGACCACCGTCGCCGCCCTGCTCGGCCTGGGCGTCGGCGCCGGGGTCACCTACCTCGCGACGGACGGCCACGGGGACCGCGCCCCGCGCAGCGCCCGCCCGGCCCCGCAGGGCGGCTACGGCCCGTGGGGCGGCGCCCCGGACTTCGGGGACCCCGGCAACGGCGGCAACGGCGGGAGCGGGAACGGCAAGGGCGGGAACGGCGGCAAGGGCGGGAACGGGGGCGGCAACGGCGGCGGCCGGACCAGCCCGAACGCCGACAAGGCGATCGACGTGGTCAACCGGCTCACCCTGCCGGTCCCGGACGGCTGGGAGGCCGGCACCACCCAGGACGGCTACGCCTCGCTCAGCGTCGGCACGTACACCTGCGCGGACGGCAAGGGCAGCTGCTCCCTCGGCGGCGTGAACACCGGCCGGATCAGCGGCGGCGGCACCGACGCCCAGGCGGCGGCCAAGGCCGACATCGCGACGGCCGCCAAGGACGCGTACGGCGACGTCACCGGGCACCAGGAGCTCAAGTCCGAGGCCGTGAAGGTCAACGGCCAGGACGGCTACCTGGTCCGCTGGAAGGTGGACGCGCCCAAGGGCAACAACGGCTACGTGCAGACCGTGGTCTTCCCGTCCGCCGACGGGAAGTCGCTGGTCTCGGTGCACTTCGGCTTCGACATCGCCGACAAGTCGCCCGACGTCGCGGTGATGGACACCGTCGTCCAGGGCATCTCCGTCTACAAGGGCAAGCTGCCGAGCATCCCCGGGCTGCCCGGGACGGGCTCCGGCTCCGGCGGGTCCGGTGCGGACGGCGGCGTCGGAGGCACCACCACCTGAGCACCGCGCTCCTCACACGGCGGCGGCCCACCCGGGAGGGAACCCTCCGGGTGGGCCGCCGTTCGTCGTCGTACGGGCGGTGCCACGGGAGCCGGGCCGGACGGGGGTGTGCCGGCCCGGCTCCCGTGCCCGGCGTCAGGAGTCGCGTCGAACAGCCTCGACGCGACGGCGCCGGAGCACCATGCCGGCCCAGCCGACACCGATCGCGGCAGCGCCCGCGAGCAGCAGCGGACCGGTGGCCGAGGTGCCGCCCACGGCCGCGGAGGCGGTCGGGATCACCTGGCCCGCCGGGGAGTTCGGGTCCCCGCCGTGGCCGTGGTGGGCGACCGTGGACTTGGACGCGTCGGCCGCGATCTGGGCGTCGCTGGGAGCGGCCGGGGCCTGGGCGGCGAGCGCCGACACGGCCGTGGTGGAGGCGCCGAAGTCGACGTCGGAGCAGGAGTAGAAGGCCTCCGGGCTGTCGCTGCGCTGCCACACCGTGTAGAGGACCTGGCGGCCGGTGCGCTGCGGCAGGGCGCCGGAGTAGGTGTAGAACCCGTTGACCGCGTTGCGGTCGACCTGCACCTTGGCCACCGGGGCCGGGTCGAGGTCCGACCACTTCAGCGGCTTGGTCGGGTCGTAGCCCGCCTTGGTGATGTAGACGGTCTGGGTGCCGACGTGCGGCGCGGTGGTGCGGAACTGGAAGGTGAAGGAGCCGGCCTTCACCGCGGTGGCCGGCCAGTCGGTGCGCGGCCAGTCCAGCGCCGCGTACTTGTCGCGGTTGGCCGAGCAGAGCTTGCCGTCCGGGATCAGCGCCTGGTGGTTGCCGTTGGCGTTGGCGATGTTGACCTCGTTCCAGTCGTACAGCGGCTGGGTGCCGCTCGCGGCGACGAGGTCCTTGCAGACCTGGGACACCGGGTGCTCGGGGCCCTCGGCGTAGCAGGCGGCGACCCGGCTGACGGGGTTGGTCATCGTGCCGTGGGCGCTGGCGGTGCCGGCGGTGGCACCGGCCACCGCGAGGAGCGCGGCGCCGATCACGCCGACGGACAGGGCATTGCGCTTGATGGACATGGGGTGGGGACTCCTTGACCGTCGTTCCGGGCACGTGTGGGGGAGGAGCGGGCACGCCTGCCCGTTCGGGGGCCGCCGGCCCGGCGCACGGCCCCCGGCCAGAGCGTAGGATTGGTCTGGACCAGATGGCAATAGCCGCGCGTACTGTGCTTGTTGACGGACTGTAGGCCCCCGAGCAGCGCAAAGGCCCGACGGACGGCCGTGGTTAGCCGTTCCATCGGGCCCCGTTAAGGCTCCGGAAAGGTCAGCGCCGCATGTCGTGGATGATGCCGGCCTGGATCACGAGGTCGCTGTTGACGGTCGAGTTCCCGTCGATGGTGTTGATGATGTACGTCCCGCCCACCTTGTTGAACCGTCCGGGGGCGAACTCCGCGAGGATCTCGAAGAGTTCCTCGGCCGCCTGCGGCTCCGTCCGGAACAGTGTGCGCAGCCGGTTGCGCAGGGCCGCGGCCTGGTCGGCCAGGACCTCCTGGTCGCCGTCGGCCTCCAGCACCTCGGCGCGGATCACCTCCAGCTCGGCGCTCGCCTCCTCGTCCCGCTCGCCGCGCCCGAACAGCCGGGCGATCCGTGAACCGGCCTGATTCCATGCGGCCGTGGCCATCAGGCCGGCCACGGAGGCCGCTCCGGACCTCACCATCTCCTGCACGAGCTCGGCATCCATGCGATCCCTCCCGGTTCCAGCTTCAGTGTCGGCACCACGGTAGGGCAGAGCCGGACGAAGCGTCAGAGGAACGTCCTGCCCTCGCCCCGGTACGTCGGCACGGTCCGTACGATCCGGTCGCCCTCGATCAGGTGCAGCTCGGCGAAGCGTTCGCACAGCTCACCCGCCTTGGCGTGCCGGAACCAGACCCGGTCGCCGATCAGCAGGTCGTCCGCCGCGGAGCCGAGCAGCGGGGTCTGCACCTCCCCGGCGCCCTCCATCGGGTCGTAGCGCAGCCCGGCCGGCAGGTACGGCACCGGCGAGCGGTCCGGGCCGGCCGCGCCGGAGGCCGGGTAGCCGCCGCCGAGGACGGTCACCACGCCGAGGCCGGGGCGGCGAACCACCGGCTGGCCGAAGAGCGCGGCCGGGCGGCCCCGGAACGTGCGGTAGTTGTCGAACAGCTGCGGCTGGTACAGCCCGGAGCCGGCCGCGACCTCGGTGACGGCGCGTTCGGCCACGGTGGACTCCACGCTGCCGGTGCCGCCGCCGTTGACGAACTCCAGGTCGGCCACCTGTCGCAGTCGCCGGACCGTCGCCGCGCGCCGCTCGGCCAGTTCGGCCCGGGCCTTGGCCTGCATCAGCCGGATCAGCCCGGAGCGCACCGGCCGGCCGGGCACCCGGTCGCCCACCCCGGCGACGTGCCCCTCGTACGCCATCAGGCCGACCACCCGGAAGCCCCGGCGGCGCTGGACGAGCTCGGCGAAGGCACCGAGGTCCTCGGGGGTGCGCAGCGGGGAGCGCCGGGCGCCCACCCTGACCCGGCCGCCGAGCAGGTGCAGCGAGGTGTCCAGCTCCAGGCAGACCCGCACCTCGGCGTCGCCGCCGCGGGCCCGGTCGATCAGGTCCAGTTGGGCGGGGTCGTCCAGGACCACGGTGATCTCGCGGGCGGCCCCGGGGTCGGCGGTGAGTTCGGCGAAGCCGGCCCGGTCGGCGGAGGGGTAGGCGAGCAGGATGTCGCGGACGCCGGTGCGGGCCAGCCAGAGCGACTCGTCCAGGGTGAAGCTCATCACCCCGAGGAAGCCGTCCACGGCCAGCGCCCGCTCCAGCAGCGCCCGGCAGCGGATCGACTTGCTGGCCAGCCGGATCGGCTTGCCGCCCGCCCGGCGGACCAGGTCGGCGGCGTTCGCGTCGAACGCGGCGAGGTCCACGACGGCCACCGGCCCGTCCAGGTGGGCGGTGGCGCGGTCGTACCGGAGGCGGTCGGAGACCGGGGCGGGCGCGGTCGCGGGTGCGTCGAGGATCACCATGGCCGCAGGGTGCCACACCGCGCTACCGGTGGGTAGGCCCCGCGTACGGGGAACGTGCAGGGAAATGGGGCCGCTCGCGCGCGGTGGCATAGGGTCGGGCGGGTGGACCGCAAAGACTTCTCCAACCCGGCGTTCGTCGGCAAGAGCATCCCGAATCCCGGCTTCTCCGACGACGACGGCACCGCCGACCCGGCGCTCACCGAGGCCCTCGCGCGCTGGTCGCGGGACGGCGCGGCCAAGTCGGAGGTGCTGGCGGCGCTGACCCCCACCCGGCTGATGGTCCCGATCGTCGCGATCCTCGGCGAGGTCGAGGTGGACGCGCACGGGCACCGGCACGAGAAGACCAGCGACATGGCCGTCCCGGTGCTGGAGGCCCCGGACGGGCGCCGCGCGCTGCCGGCCTTCACGTCGCTGGAGGCGCTGGCCCGCTGGCGCGCCGACGCCCGTCCGGCGCCGACGGCGGCCCCGCAGGCCGCGATGGTCGCCTTCTCGGAGCGGGCCGACACGCTGCTGATCGACCCGGCCGGGCCGGTGCCGTTCCAGCTGAGCGGCGCCCGGCTGCGGGCGCTGGCGGAGAACCGTCCGTTCCTGCCGCCGGCCCTGGACCCGGAGGTGCGCGAGGCGGTCCGCGGGCTGCTGGCGGCGGAGCCGCAGGTGGTCACCGGGCTGCTGGCGGGCTCGGAGGGCTCGGACGGGCTGCTCGCGGTGGTGTTCGACCCGGCGCTGGACCAGGCGGGCCTGCAGGCGGCCGCGCAGCGGGTCGGGCGGGCGGTGGCCGCGGACCCGCTGCTGCGGGTGCGGCTGGACCGGGGGCTGGACCTCGCGGTGCTGCCGGCGAGTGCGGAGCTGCCGGGGGAGCCGCTCTACAGGCGTTGACGGAGCGGGAGGTCCGGCACGCGCGTGCCGGACCTCCCGCGAGCGGTCTCAGGAGTAGACCGGCCCGGTGAACTTCTCGCCCGGGCCCGCGCCCGGGGCGTCCGGGACGATCGAGGCCTCGCGGAAGGCGAGCTGGAGCGAGCGCAGCCCGTCGCGCAGCGGCGCGGCGTGGAAGTTGCTGATCTCCGGGGCGCCGGCGGTGACCAGCCCGGCCAGTGCGGTGATCAGCTTGCGGGCCTCGTCCAGGTCCTTGTCCTTGTCGCCGCCCTCGGCGAGACCGCACTTGACGGCGGCGGCGCTCATCAGGTGCACCGCGACGGTGGTGATCACCTCGACGGCCGGGACCTCGGCGATGTCGCGGGTGAGGTCGTCGAAGCCGATCGCGTCGTCGTCCGCGCCGGGGTTCTGGGTGGGCTCGCTGCTCAAGGTGGGCTCGTTCCATCGTGTCGGTCTGTCCGTACCCATGGAGCGTACAAGGGCCCCTTCGGTACCAGGACGCGGCCGTATCCGCGCCGGGAGGCGGCCGTTCCCCGCACTGGGAGGAGGCCGCGCGAGGGGGCGGAATAGCGTTCGCCCCCCCGACGCTGTAAGCTTCGAGACTGACCGGCCGGGATCCCGTATGGGCACTCGGCCAGCAAGTGGAGGCTCCACTGAGGAGGCCCGAGAGGGCAACCGCGAAAGTCTCCCACCTGGTCGGCCTTCGGGTCGACGGGTCCCGGTCCGCGACGGGCGCCCCTGGCGCCGAGTCGCCGCAGCGCCCCTCACCGGGCGTCGCCCCCGGTTGTGTGGAGCCCCGCTTGTACCGAGCGGGGCTTTTTTCGTGTGGCGGTGTACGTACCGGACAGCGCAGCACGAATGAAGCCCCGCCCAGTGGTCGAGTCCACTACGTGCGACCGCCGTCCGACGGCCGCATCGCAGAAGGTGCAACCGAGGAGGCCCCATCAGCACCGAGCCCCGCATCAACGACCGGATTCGCGTCCCCGAGGTGCGACTCGTCGGTCCCAGCGGCGAGCAGGTCGGCATCGTGCCGCTTGCCAAGGCGCTGGAGCTCGCGCAGGAGTACGACCTCGACCTGGTCGAGGTCGCGGCGACCGCCCGGCCGCCGGTGTGCAAGCTCATGGACTACGGCAAGTTCAAGTACGAGTCGGCCATGAAGGCCCGTGAGGCGCGCAAGAACCAGGCGCACACGGTCATCAAGGAGATGAAGCTCCGGCCGAAGATCGACCCGCACGACTATGACACCAAGAAGGGTCACGTCGTCCGGTTCCTCAAGCAGGGCGACAAGGTCAAGATCACGATCATGTTCCGCGGTCGTGAGCAGTCCCGCCCCGAGCTGGGCTTCCGTCTGCTTCAGCGGCTCGCCGACGACGTCCAGGACCTGGGCTTCGTGGAGTCCTCGCCCAAGCAGGACGGCCGCAACATGATCATGGTCCTTGGTCCGCACAAGAAGAAGACCGAGGCGATGGCCGAGGCCCGCGCCCTCGCGGACGCCCGCAAGGCCGAGCGTCAGGGCCGCACCGCCGGCTCCGACGCCGCCGCGGACACCGAGGACGAGGACGTCGTGACCGACCTCGATGTCGAGGTCGAGGACGTCGAGGTCGAGGACGTCGCGACTGAGGTCGAGGACGTCGCGACCGAGGCGCAGGACGCCCCGGCCGAGGCGCCGGCCGTCGAGGCCGACGCTCCGGTCGAGCAGCCGGCCGCCTCCCAGGGCGCCTGAGCCCTCACCGGCCAGGAGGCCCGGGAGACCGGCCCCCAGGGTGACGGGGCGGCCCGCCCGGTCACCGCAGATCCATCCAGTTCACGCCCGCGCGGCGCACGTCGCGCGGGCGCGGACGGGACTGACGAGGAGATACGGCGAAATGCCGAAGCAGAAGACGCACAGTGGCGCCAGCAAGCGCTTCAAGATCAGTGGCTCTGGCAAGGTGCTGCGCGAGCGCGCCGGCCGCCGCCACCTCCTGGAGCACAAGCCCTCGACGCTGACCCGCAAGCTGGCCGGGACCGTCGAGCTGGCCCCCGCTGACGCCAAGAAGATCAAGAAGCTTCTCGGCAAGTGATCGCCCTCCCGCCCGGCGCGAGCCGCGAGCGGGGCAGCTGATCCTTCCCGACCCATTCGAATGACGGACCACGTGAAGTAGTCCGTGGTCCAATCCAAGGAGTAATCAAGTGGCACGCGTCAAGCGGGCAGTCAACGCCCACAAGAAGCGCCGGGTCATCCTGGAGCGCGCCAGCGGCTACCGTGGCCAGCGTTCGCGCCTGTACCGCAAGGCCAAGGAGCAGGTCACCCACTCGCTGGTCTACAACTTCAACGACCGCAAGAAGCGCAAGGGCGACTTCCGTCAGCTGTGGATCCAGCGCATCAACGCTGCGGCCCGTGCCAACGGCATCACCTACAACCGCTTCGTGCAGGGCCTGAAGGCCGCCAGCGTCGAGATCGACCGCAAGATGCTGGCCGACCTGGCCGTCAACGACCCGGGTGCGTTCGCCTCCCTGGTCGAGGTCGCCCAGAAGGCGCTGCCGGCCGACGTGAACGCCCCGAAGGCCGCCGCCGACGCCGCCTGATCTTCCGAGATCGGTTGAGCTCTGACCGGACCCGCAGGCTCGCCTGCGGGTCCGGTCCTGCTTTTCCCCCTCCTTCAGCGCCTCCGGAGAACGAGACCATGCCGAGCACCGACACCCCCCTGCTGACCTCCCTGCGCTCGCCGCGCGTCGTGGCCGCCCGCCGGCTGGCCAAGCGCAACCAGCGCACCAAGGAGCGCCGCTTCCTGGCCGAGGGCCCGCAGGCCGTCCGGGAGGCCATCGCCTTCGGCAGGCTGCCGGGCAGCGGCGAGCACGCCGTGGTCGAGGTCTACGCGACCCCGGAGGCCGCCGAGCGGCACGCCGGCATCGTCGAGGCCGCCCTGGTCGAGGGACTGCCGGTGCTGACCGCCACCGACGAGGTGATCGCCGAGATCTGCGACACGGTGACGCCGCAGGGCATCGTGGCGCTCTGCCGCTTCATCGACACCCCGTTCGCCGAGGTGCTCAAGGCCCGTCCGAAGCTGGTCGCGATCCTCGCCCACGTGCGCGACCCCGGGAACGCCGGCACGGTGCTGCGCACCGCCGACGCGGCCGGTGCGGACGCCGTGGTGCTCACCGACGCCTCGGTGGACCTCTACAACCCGAAGGCCGTCCGGGCCTCCGTGGGCAGCCTGTTCCACCTGCCGGTGGCGGTCGGGGTCCCGGTCGAGGAGGCCGTCGGCAGGCTGCGCGAGGCCGGCGTCCGGGTGCTCGCCGCGGACGGCGCGGGGGAGCGCGACCTGGACCAGGAGCTCGACGAGGGCACCCTGGGGGCGCCCGGCGCATGGGTGTTCGGCAACGAGGCCTGGGGGCTTCCGGAGGAGACCCGCGCGCTCACCGACGAGGTCGTGCGCGTCCCGATCCACGGCCACGCCGAGAGCCTCAACCTGGCCACCGCGGCGGCGGTCTGCCTGTACGCCTCCGCGCGCGCCCAGCGCTCGCCCGGCGGCTGCCGTTCGAACGCCTGACGCACCCGGGGGCGCGTCAGGATCCACGCGGCAAGCCCTACTGCACGGGCCTGGGAGGCGCTAGGGTCTGCCTCGGTGGGGGGAACGGCACGGTGGGTAATCGGGGAGGCAACCCATGGTCGGCAGCGGACCCGAGCTCGACCCGGACGACCTGCCGGACGGCCTGGTGGTCGCCGACGCGCTGGGCCGGGTGGTCTGCTTCAACCGGGCCGCGGCCCGGCTCACCGGCGTGCTCCCGCAGGCCGCGCTCGGCAGCGGACTGGAGGACGTCCTCCCCCTGGAGGACCTGGACGGCCGCCGCTGGTGGCCGCTGACCGACCCGTACGGCGGTCTGGCCACCCGCACCCGCCAGCCGGAGCGCAACCTGCTGCTGCCCGGGGGGCGCGAGGTGCTGGTCTCCGCCCGGTACGTGCGCAGCGCGCCGTGCGGGCCGCTGGAGCGCCTGGTGATCGCCCTGCGCGGCACCGAGGCCCGGCGCCGCACCGAGCGCAGCCACGCCGAGCTGATCGCCACCGTGGCGCACGAGCTGCGCTCCCCGCTGACCAGCGTCAAGGGCTTCACGGCGACGCTGCTGGCCAAGTGGGAGCGGTTCACCG
This sequence comes from Kitasatospora sp. NPDC058048, assembly GCF_042885555.1. NCBI lineage: Bacteria > Bacillati > Actinomycetota > Actinomycetes > Kitasatosporales > Streptomycetaceae > Kitasatospora > Kitasatospora sp. NPDC058048. Next base: position 96,586 of record NZ_JBHVRT010000026.1, read on the forward strand.
ACGGGCAGAAGCGGCTGATGCTGGAGACCGTGGACGCGGACGCCGACCGGGTCACCCGGCTGATCGCCGAGCTGCTGGACATCTCCCGGATCGACTCCGGCCGGCTGGAGCTGCGCAAGCAGGTGGTCGACCTGGCCGCGGCGGTGCGCCGGCACGTCGAGCGCAAGGTCGCCACCGGCATCCCCGAGGACCGCTTCGACATCCGGATCGGCGAGCCGCTGACCGTCCTGTGGGCCGACCCGGACAAGGTCGACCAGGTGCTGGCCAACCTGCTGGAAAACGCGGTGCGGCACGGCGAGGGAACTGTCACCATCGAGGTGGCACCGGCCAAGGAGGTCGTCGAGGCGCCCGTCTGGGAGCGCAGCGGCACCCCGCCCCGCATCGTGGAAGGCACAGCGGTCACCGTGAGCGACGAAGGCAGCGGCATCCCCGAGGAGTCGATGCCCCGCGTCTTCACCCGCTTCTGGCGCGGCTCCAAGCGCGGCGGCACGGGCCTGGGCCTTTACATCGTCAAGGGCATCGTGGAGGCCCACGGCGGCTCGATCCGCGTCGACCGCGCGCCCGGCGGCGGCGCCCGGTTCCGATTTATCCTGCCCGCCGGGGTGCCCGACTTCATGCTCTGAAGGAGCATGAACGACAAGCACGGCATGCTCTGAAGGAGCATGAACGACGAGCACGGCATGCTCTGAAGGAGCATGCACGGCAGGCGCACCGCCTGCTCGGAGTTCCCGAGCAGGCCGGACGTCGTCTCCCCGGACGGGCTTCGCGGCAGCGGTGATACCCGCTGCGACTACACTCGACCTTTGGCGTTGGCCCAAAGACCTTGAGCACGGACGAGCAGGAGCACGGGAAAGATAGAGATGTCGGCACCCAACAAGTCGTACGACCCGGTCGAGGTCGAGGCCCTCAAGCCCGAGGTGGTGGAGCAGGCGCGGGACGAGGCGATCGCCGCGTTCGCCGCCGCCGGCTCCCTGGACGAACTGAAGCAGGCCAAGGTCGCCCACACCGGCGACCGCTCCGCGCTCTCGCTCGCCAATCGCGAGATCGGCGCTCTGCCCCCGCACGCGAAGGCGGCGGCCGGAAAGCTGATCGGCCAGGCCCGCGGGGCGGTCAACCAGGCCCTCGCCAAGCGGCAGGCCGAGCTGGAGGCGGAGCGCGACGCCCGCGTGCTGGTCGAGGAGGCGGTGGACGTCACGCTGCCGTACGACCGCGCCCCGCGCGGCGCCCGGCACCCGCTGACCACCATGGCCGAGCGCATCGAGGACACCTTCGTCGCGATGGGCTACCAGGTCGCGGAGGGCCCCGAGGTCGAGGCCGAGTGGCTCAACTTCGACGCCCTCAACCTGGGCCCGGACCACCCGGCCCGCTCGATGCAGGACACCTTCTTCGTCCGGGCCCCGGACGGCTCCGCCGACTCCGGCGTGGTGCTGCGCACCCAGACCTCCCCGGTCCAGGCCCGCACCATGCTCGACCGCGAGCCCCCCGTCTACGTGGTCTGCCCGGGCCGGGTCTACCGGACCGACGAGCTGGACGCCACCCACACCCCGGTCTTCCGGCAGGTCGAGGGCCTCGCGGTGGACGAGGGCATCACCTTCGCCGACCTCAAGGGCACCATCGAGGTGCTGGTCGAGAAGCTGATCGGTGGCGGCCTGGAGCTGCGCTGGCGCCCGTCCTACTTCCCGTTCACCGAGCCGAGCGCGGAGATCGACCTCCAGTGCTTCGTGTGCCGCGGTGCGAGCGTCGGCAACCCGGACCGGCCGTGCCGGACCTGTTCCTCCGAGGGCTGGATCGAGCTCGGCGGCTGCGGCGTGGTCAACCCGCGGGTGCTGGTCGCCTGCGGCGTCGACCCCAACCGCTACAGCGGCTTCGCCTTCGGCCTGGGCCTGGAGCGGATCCTGATGAATCGTCACAACGTCGCCGACATGCGCGACATGGTCGAGGGTGACGTCCGCTTCACCCTCCCGTTCGGGATGGAGATCTGATGCGCGTCCCGCTTTCCTGGCTGCGCGAGTACGTCGACCTGCCGGCCGGCGAGACCGGCCGTGACGTCGCGGAGCGCCTGGTCCGGGCCGGCCTGGAGGTCGAGACCGTCGAGCAGATCGGCACGGACCTCAAGGGTCCGCTGGTGGTCGGCGAGGTGCTCTCCATCGAGGAGCTGTCCGGCTTCAAGAAGCCGATCCGGCACTGCTTCGTGAACGTCGGCGACGCCAACGGCACCGGCGAGCCGCAGGAGATCGTCTGCGGCGCGACCAACTTCGCCGTCGGCGACAAGGTCGTGGTCGTGCTCCCGGGCGCCGTGCTGCCCGGCCCGTTCCCGATCGCGGCCCGCAAGACGTACGGCCACACCTCGGCCGGCATGATCTGCTCCGCCCGCGAGCTGGGCATGGGCGACGACCACGACGGCATCATCGTGCTCCCGCCGGAGTTCGAGCCCGGCACCGACGCCATCGAGCTGCTCCAGCTCGTCGACGAGGTGCTCGACATCGCCGTCACCCCGGACCGCGGCTACTGCCTGTCCATGCGCGGCGTGGCCCGTGAGGCCGCCGCCGCGTACGGGCTGCCGCTGGCCGACCCGGCGCTGCTCGACGTGCCGCCGGCGAACTCCTTCGGCTACCTGGTGAAGGTCAACGACCAGACCGGCTGCGACCGCTTCGTGGCCCGTACGGTCGTCGGCGTCGACCCGAACGCCAAGTCCCCGATCTGGCTGCAGCGCCGGCTCCAGAAGTCGGGCATCCGCCCGATCTCGCTGACCGTCGACATCACCAACTACGTGATGCTGGAGGTCGGCCAGCCGCTGCACGCCTACGACAAGCAGCGCGTGTCGGGCCCGATCACGGTCCGCCGGGCGGAGCAGGGCGAGAGCCTCACCACCCTCGACGGGGTCGAGCGCAAGCTCTCCGCCGAGGACCTGCTGATCTGCGACAACAGCGGCCCGATCGGCCTGGCCGGTGTGATGGGCGGCGCCTCCACCGAGATCCTCGACCCGGCCGCGGGGCCGGGCACCACCGAGGTGATCATCGAGGCGGCGCACTTCGACGCGGTCGCCATCGCCCGCAGCGCCAAGCGGCACAAGCTGCCCTCCGAGGCGTCCAAGCGCTTCGAGCGCGGCGTCGACCCGGAGGCGGCCCGCGCCGCCGCGCAGCGCGCCGTCGACCTGCTGGTCCTGATCGCCGGTGGCACCGCCGAGGCCGGGGTCACCGACATCGCGGCCCCGCACCCGGTGCGCACCATCACCATCGCCGCCGACCTGCCCGACCGGGTGGCCGGCACCGGGTACGGCCGCGAGACCGTCACCCGGCGCCTGCAGGAGATCGGCTGCTCGGTCTCCGGCGCCGACGTCCTGGAGGTCACCCCGCCGACCTGGCGCCCGGACCTCACCGACCCGTACGACCTCGCGGAGGAGGTCATCCGGCTGGAGGGCTACGACAACGTCCCCGCCCGGATGCCCGACGTTCCCCCGGGCAAGGGCCTGACCGAGGCCCAGCGGGTGCACCGCCGGATCGGCGTCGCGCTGGCCGGGGCCGGCTACGTCGAGGTCAACAACTACCCGTTCCTCGGCGAGACCGCCTTCGAGGCGCTCGGCCTGGAGGCGGACGACCGGCGCCGCCGCACGGTGAAGCTGGTCAACCCGCTGAACGACGAGGAGCCGGCGCTGCGCACCACGCTGCTGCCGGGCCTGCTCGGCGCGCTGCGCCGCAACGTCGGCCGGGGCAACACCGACCTGGCGATCTTCGAGACCGGCACCGTCTTCCTGCCCAAGGACGAGCTGAGCGTGGCCCCGCGTCCGGCGGTCGACCACCGGCCCAGCGACGAGGAGCTGGCCGCGCTGGACGCCGCGCTGCCGGACCAGCCGCGCCGGATCGCCGTCGCCCTCGCGGGTGAGCGGCTGCCGTCGGGCTGGTGGGGCAAGGGCGCCCAGGCCTTCTGGGCGGACGCCGTCGAGGCGGCCCGCACGGTGGCCCGGGCGGCCGGCATCGAGCTGACCGTCCGGCAGGGCCAGCTGGCCCCGTGGCACCCGGGCCGTTGTGCCGAGCTGCTGGTGGCCGGCACCGACCGGGTGGTCGGCCACGCCGGTGAGCTGCACCCGCGGGTGGTCAAGGCGCTCGGGCTGCCGGCCCGCACCGCCGCGATGGAGATCGACATCGACCTGCTCACCGCCGACGGTGCCGAGCGGGTCAGCGGCCCGACCGTCTCCGGTTTCCCGGTGGCGACCCAGGACGTCGCGCTGATCGTCGACACCGCTGTCCCGGCCGCCGAGGTCGAGGCCGCGCTGCGCTCCGGCGCGGGCGAACTGCTGGAGGCCATCCGGCTGTTCGACGTGTTCACCGGTGAGCAGGTCGGCGAGGGCAAGAAGTCGCTGGCGTACGCGCTGCGCTTCCGCGCGACCGACCGCACCCTGACCGCCGACGAGGCGACCGCCGCCCGCGAGGCGGCCGTCGCCGAGGCCGTCGCCCGCACCGGCGCGGTGCTGCGCGGCGTCTGACGCGACCGTAGTACCCAGGAGGGCCCCGCCCCGGACCACGAGTCCGGGGCGGGGCCCTTTCCGCTTCCCCGGGTTGACGCTGCCCGGGGTTGACGCTGCCCCGGGTTGACGGTGCGTCGGTCCATCGTTTATCTCTTTACCTATGGAAGTAGATAAAGACGATGCCGGCCAGCCCTCCCCGATCGAGTTCCGCCTGGACCCGGCCTCCGGCGTCCCGACCTACCTGCAGCTCGTGCAGCAGGTCGAACAGGCGCTGCGGATGGGCTGGTTGACCGAGGGGGACCGGCTGCCCCGGGTGCGCGAGGTGGTGGCCGGGCTGGCGATCAACCCGAACACCGTGCTCAAGGCGTACCGCGAACTGGAGCACCGCGGCCTCGCGGCCGGCCGCCGGGGCCAGGGCACCTTCGTGCGGGGCCTGCCCGCCGGGGTGGTGCCGCTGCGCGAGCGGGCCGCGCTGCGCCGCGGGCTGCTGGACTGGATGCGCTCGGCGCGGACCGCCGGGCTGGACGAGGAGGGGATGGCCGCGGTGTTCGAGGACGCGCTGCGCGACCTGCGCGAGGACCGGGGCGGGGTGGTGGCCTGATGGCCGTGGACACGGTGATCGACTGCGCCGGGCTCGGCAAGCGCTACCGGCGCTCCTGGGCGCTGCGGGACTGCCGGCTCGCCGTCCCCGCCGGGCACGTGGTGGCCCTGGTCGGCCCCAACGGCGCCGGCAAGACCACGCTGCTCGGCCTGGCCGCCGGACTGACCCTGCCGAGCGAGGGTGCGCTGACCGTCCTCGGCGACCAGCTGCCCGGCTCCCCGCGCGCGTTGGACCGGATCGGCTTCGTCGCCCAGAACGCCGCGCTCTACCCCGGCGTGCCCGTGCGCGACCTGCTGGCGATGGGCCGTCACCTCAACCGCCGCTGGGACGACGCCCGGGCCCGTACCCACCTGGACGGCCTGGGCATCCCGCTGGACCGCAAGTACGGCCGCCTCTCCGGCGGTCAGCAGGCCCAGGTCTCGCTCGCGCTGGCGCTCGCCAAGCGTCCCGAACTCCTGCTGCTGGACGAGCCCCTGGCCGCTCTCGACCCGCTCGCCCGGCACGACTTCATGGCCGTGCTGCTGACCGCGGTGGCCGAGGACGGGATGTCGGTGGTGTTCTCCTCGCACGCCGTCAACGAACTGGAGCAGAGCTGCGACTACCTGGTGGTGCTCGGCGCCGGCCGGGTCCAGGTCGCGGGGGAGGTGGACGACCTGCTGGCCGGCCACCGGATGCTCACCGGCCCGACCGCCGAGGCCGACCGGGTGGCCGGGCAGTTGCCGGTGGTCCGCGACCGCCGGGCCGGCGCCCAGTCCCACCTGCTGGTCCGCACCGGCGGCGTGGACGCCCCGGTCTCCGGCTCCTGGCACCAACAGCGCGTCGGGCTGGCGGAGTTGGTGCTCGCCTATCTGCGCGAGCCGGCCGCCTCCGCCCTCCCCGGCCCGCGCGGGGCCGTTCCCCCGAACGAGAAGGTGCTGTTGCCGTGAGCTCCCTGTCCCTCGCCCCGCCCCGCTCCGCCGTCCTGCGGGCGGCCGGGCTGCGGCACCGGCCCGCGCTGCTGACCCTGCTGACGGTGATGGCCGCGATCTCCCTCGGGCTGCTGGTCCACGGCTGGTACCTGCACGACGGCCTGGCCCGCAGCGGCGCCGCCTCCTGCGACCCGGCCACCGACGCCTGCATGGCCATGTACAAGCAGTTCCTGCGCGAGTACGGCGACGGCCTGCTGGCGCTCGACTCCGTGTTCTACGTCCTCGGCGGGGCTTTCGGGGCCTTCCTCGGAGGCCCGCTGCTGGCACGGGAGTTCGAGCACGGCACGGTGCGTTTCGCCTGGACCCAGGGCGCCGGGCGGACCCGCTGGACGGTGGGCGGCCTGGTCATGGGCGGCGCGGTGCTGGCCGTCGTGGCGGTGCTGTTCGGACTGCTGCTGCGCTGGTGGAGCGGGCCGCTGACGCTCCGGGTCGGGGAGTTCAGTCCGGAGGTCTTCGTGCAGACGCCGCCGGTGCTGGTCGGACGGGTGCTGGTGGCCTTCGGGGCCGCGGTGCTGGCCGGTGCGGTGCTCCGCCGGACGGTGGTCGCGGTGGGGGCCGGCCTGGCGGCCTCGGTCGCGCTGCCGTTCCTCGCCCACTCCGTGCGCGCGCACTACCTGCCTCCGCTGGAGGACGCGGTGCACTCCATGAAGCCCATGGCGCTGGACGACCGCTGGGTGCTGAACGTCTGGTTCTCCGACCCGGCCGGGAAGCGGATCCCGACCGGCGCCTTCTACGACATCGGCGGGGACTTCGCCCACCTCCAGGAGCTGGTGCGCGACGGCGGCTACACCGCGCACGAGGTGTACCAGCCGGCGAGCAGGTTCTGGCCGTTCCAGTTCATCGAGTTCGGCTGGACGCTCCTGCTCGCGGTGGCGCTGTGCGCGGCGGCGGTCTGGTGGGTGCGGCGCCGGGCGTTCTGAGCCCCGGTCGTCAAGATCTCTTGAAGAGGTTCCGTCAAAACCCTTGCGGGAGTGCGGCGTCAGGGCTTTTCCTTTTTCTCGTTAGGAAAGTTTCCTAACCCACGAGGAATCGGAGCGTCCCATGCGCCCTCAGCCCCGTCGTGCCCTCCGCATCGCCCTCGCCGCCGCCCTGGTGGCCGCGCCGCTGACCGTCGCGGCCACCTCGGCGGCCCAGGCCGCCCCGTCGCCGGCCGCCGCCGTCCAGTTCAAGGGGGTCGGGCTGGACGACCCGCACAAGAAGGACATCGCCATGCAGCTGGTGTCCAGCGCGGAGAACTCGTCGCTGGACTGGAAGGCCCAGTACAAGTACATCGAGGACATCAAGGACGGCCGCGGCTACACCGCCGGCATCATCGGCTTCTGCTCCGGCACCGGTGACATGCTGGACCTGGTCCAGCACTACACCGACCTCAAGCCCGGCAACATCCTGGCCAAGTACCTGCCGGCCCTGAAGAAGGTCAACGGCAGCGAATCGCACGCCGGCCTCGGCTCCGCCTTCGAGAAGGACTGGGCCACCGCCGCCAAGGACACCGTCTTCCAGCAGGCCCAGAACGACGAGCGCGACCGGGTGTACTTCAACCCCGCCGTCAACCAGGCGAAGAGCGACGGCCTGCGCGCGCTCGGCCAGTTCGCCTACTACGACGCCATCGTCATGCACGGCCCGGGCAACAGCTCGGACAGCTTCGGCGGCATCCGCGCCGCCGCCATGAAGAAGGCCAGGACGCCCGCCCAGGGCGGCGACGAGGCCACCTACCTCAAGGCCTTCCTGGACGCCCGCAAGGTGGTCATGAAGAAGGAGGAGGCGCACTCGGACACCAGCCGGGTCGACACCGAGCAGCTGGTCTTCCTCAACGCCAAGAACTTCGACCTCAACCCGCCGCTGAAGTGGAAGGTCTACGGCGACAGCTACGCCATCAACAGCTGACGCCCCGGCAGGCGAAAGGGCCCGGCGGCCGTGAACCGGCCGCCGGGCCCCGCCGTCCGTCCCGCCGCGGGTGTCAGGCGCTCGCGGTGTAGTCGTAGAAGCCCCGGCCGGACTTGCGGCCCAGCAGGCCGGCGTCGACCATCCGGGAGAGCAGCGGGGGAGCGGCGTACAGCGGCTCCTTGTACTCGTCGTACATCGACTCGGCGATCGAGACGATGGTGTCCAGGCCGATCAGGTCGCACAGCCGCAGCGGGCCCATCGGGTGGGCGCAGCCGGCCTCCATGCCCTTGTCGATGTCCGAAGCGGTGGCCACGCCCGTCTCGAACATCCGCACCGCGGACAGCAGGTACGGCACCAGCAGCGCGTTGACCACGAAGCCGGCCCGGTCACGGGCGCGGATCGGCTCCTTGCCGAGCACCTGGGAGGCGAACGCCTCGACCCGCTCGGTGGTGGTCGCCGAGGTGGTCAGGGTCGGGATGACCTCGACCAGCTTCTGCACCGGCGCCGGGTTGAAGAAGTGCAGGCCGATCACCTGCTCCGGGCGGCTGGTGGCGGCGGCCAGCTTCACGATCGGGATCGAGGAGGTGTTGGAGGCGAGGATCGCGTCGCGGCGCTCGACCACCCGGTCCAGGGTCTCGAAGATCCGGACCTTGATGTCCTCGCGCTCGGCGACGGCCTCGACCACCAGGTCGCGGTCGGCGAAGTCGGACAGCTCGACGGTGAAGGACAGCCGGGCCAGCGCCTCGTCCCGCTCCTCGGGCGTCAGCTTGCCCCGCTTGACGGCCGTCTCCAGGGAGTTGGTCAGCCGGGTGCGGCCGAACTCCAGCGCCTCACCGCTGGCCTCCGACACCAGGACGTCCAGCCCGGCCCGGGCGAAGACCTCGGCGATTCCCGACCCCATCAGGCCGCAGCCGATCACTCCGACGCGCGCGATGTCACTCACTCAGTTGCCCTTCGACGGTGCTGGGGGTCGCCCAGCCAGCGGGTGGCCCAGCGAGCTGCTGGACAACGGGCCGGTGTGCCGGAATGGGTGCACCGGTCACCGCCCCGACGACGTTACTACTCCGTACCGGCCAGTAGGTCACCCCCTCCCCGGCAGGGTGCCACGGCCGGGAGTCCCCCGAACGAGTGAGGCGGCGACCCCGGACCCGTGTGCCCGGGCCCGGCTCCGCCCGGCGCCCGACAGAATGCCGCAGACGGGGGCCGGGGGCGGAAGAGGACAGGGCCGGGCACGCGAAGGGAGTACGGGGTGTCGACGGGATCGCTCGCAGGACAGGTCGCCCTGATCACCGGGGCCGGCCGGGGCATCGGCCGGGAACTTGCCATCGGCCTGGCCGCCGAGGGGATGTCCGTCGGCCTGGTCGGCCGCACCCACGAGACACTGACCGACACCCTCAAGGAGTGCGTCAGGCGCGGCTCCCGGGGCGTCGCCGTGACCGCCGACGTCACCCGCCCCGGCTCGGTGCGCGAGGCGGTCCGGCTGGTCGAGCGCGACCTCGGGCCGATCGACCTGCTGGTCAACAACGCCGGCCTGGTCGACCGCGCCGAGGTGCCGCTCTGGGAGACCGACGCCAACCAGTGGTGGCAGGTGATCGAGACCAACCTGCGCGGCCCCTACAACCTGCTGCGCTGCGTGCTCCCCGGCATGGTCGCCCGCCGGCGCGGCCGGGTGATCAACCTCAACTCCGGCTTCGCGCTGCGCCCGGACGGCGACTACACCGCGTACGCCACCTCCAAGGGCGCGCTGCTCCAGCTCTCGGACAACATGGCGGACTCGCTGGCCCGCAACGGCATCGTCGTCCTCGACATCAGCCCGGGCGCGGTGGCCACCGACATGACCGCCGGGATGCCGATGTTCAAGGGCACCACGGACTGGGGCTCCATCCCGTACATGGTCGCGGTCACCGTGGACGCGGCCCGCGGCCGCTTCGACGGGCTGCACGGGCGCTTCATCCACGCCGGCCGGGACGACCTGGAGGAACTGGTCAACCGGGCCGACGCGATCCGCGCCGCGGACGCCCGCACGCTGCGGCTGCGCCCGTACAAGGACGACGACCCGATGCTCTGACCGGGTCGTTCAGGCGCAGAGCTGGCTCGCGGTCACCGGCTTCAGCCCCGCCTTGGCCAGGCCGTCCAGGATGCCGGGCAGCGCGTCCACCGTGCACTGGTGCCCCATGTGCAGCGCCACCACCGAGCCGCCGCGCACCGAGTTCAGCACCCGGCGCTGCAGCTCGGCGGCCGAGGGGTCGTTGTAGTCGCGCGGGTCGACGTCGAAGGACAGCACGTGCTCGTACCCGACCGCCCTGGCCTGCTCGCGCACCATCGGGGTGGCGTACTGCGCGGCGGAGGGGCGGAACCAGCGGCCGATCGAGCCGGTGAGCCGCTGCAGGCGCTCGGCGCACTGGGCGATCTCGGCGCGCGCCTGGTCGGGTGCCATCGCCGAGATGTTGAGGTGGTTCTGGGTGTGGTTGCCCAGCTCGTGGCCGCCGTCCAGGATCCGACGGGCCATCTGCGGCTGCTGGTCGAGCCAGCTGCCGACGACCATCACGGTCACCTTGGCGCCGCGCTGCTCGGCGGCCTCCAGCAGGGCGGTGGCCAGCTTCGGGTCGCCGCTGCCGTGGAAGGTGAGCGCCACGTTCCTCCCGGTGCGCGGCCCGTACGCGACCTCGGCCGGGGTGCCGGGCGCGAGCGGCGGCAGCACGGGCGGGGCCGGCGGGGCGGAGGGCTGGGCGGCGGCCGCGGCGGCGGTCGGCCCACCGTCGGGCCCGGGCTCCGCCGGGGTGGTGGGCGCGGGGGAGGCCGGGCCCTCCGCGCCGTTCCAGGCCGGGTCGGTGGTGTGCTGCGGGTCCACGGTCCCGGGGTGCGCGGCGAGTGCCCCCGGGTCGGCCCGGCGGAGCGTTCCGGTGCCGCAGGCGGCAAGCAGGCCGCCGGTGGCGGCGAGGGCGGCGATCCGGGCGGTGGCGCGCAGTACGGTGCGGCGGTCGGCAGTCATCGGCAGCCAGCATAGAGAGGACGGCTCCGCCCGGCGATCCGACCCGACCGGGCCCGCACCGGCTTTGACGTGCACACACTCTGTGACCGGGTGTTGCGTAAACCTGAACTCCCGCTGTTTCCGCGGTGTGTCCTTGGATACGATCACCGCGCACCGCGAGTTGACCGGCGGTGGCCAAACTCTTCCGGCATTGCGCATTGGGGGCGGACAGGATGTACGAGGACGGCGCGGCGACCGGCCGGAGCACGGACACCGAGTGGGACTGGGCCAGAGCCGAGGACTGGCAGCCCCCGAGCGAGCTGGACACCGGCGTCCCGCACACCGCCCGGATGTACGACTACTACCTCGGCGGCAAGGACAACTTCGAGGCCGACCGCAAGGCCGCCCAGGCCGCGATATCCGCCTACCCCGCGCTGCCGCTGCTGGCCCGCACCAACCGGCAGTTCCTCGGCCGCGCCGTGGAGTTCGTCGCGAGCCGGGGCGTGCGCCAGTTCGTCGACATCGGCACCGGCATCCCGGCGGTCGGCTCCACCAACGAGGTCGCCCAGCGGGTCGCCCCGGACGCCCGGGTGGTGTACGTGGACAACGACCCGATCGTCGCCACCCACGCCCGCGCCCTGCTGGCCGGCCACCCCGCCGGGCACACCTCGGTGATCGAGGCCGACCTGCGCGACCCGGCCGCCATCCTCGGCCACCCCGCGCTGGCCGCCGCCGTCGACCTCTCCCGGCCGGTCGCGCTGATGCTGGTCGCCGTGCTGCACTTCATCCGCGATGAGGAGGGTGCGCAGCAGATCGTCCGCACCCTGCGCGACGCGCTCGCCCCGGGCAGCGCGCTGATCCTCTCCCACGGCAGCCCCGACTTCGCCTCCCGCGAGAGCGCCTCCGAGGGCACCCGCATCTACCGCAGCGCCAGCGCCCCGCTCGTGCTGCGCCCGCGGTCCGGCGTCGAACCCTTCTTCGGCGACTTCGAGTTCGCCGGCCCCGGACTCGTCCAGCTCCCGCTCTGGCGCCCCGTCGCGGGCCACGTGCCCACCTCCGAACTCCCCGAGGGCTGGCAGGACGTCTCGGCGTACGCCGGTGTCGCCTTCAAGAAGTAGCCCCGAGCGTCCGTCGGGGTCCGGTCCCGGCGCCTCCCTCCTGCGCCGGGACCGGACCGTCGAAGCCTGGGGTTCACCACTGACAGCCCCTCACCGCCGCGGGTACCCTGCGGCGTGACCACCACCGACCTGCCCCCGCTGCCCCCCGGCGTCGCCGAACTGCTGCGGGCCGTCGACGCCCCGCCCCGCCTGGTCGCCCACCTCGCCCTGGTGCACGAAGTGGCCGGGGAGATCGTCGGCTTCTGTGCCCGCGCGGGCCTGGCCTTCGACCACGAGGCCGTCCTGTACGGCGCCGCCACCCACGACATCGGCAAGACCGTCCACCCCGAGGAGCTCTCCGCCCCCGGCTCCCTGCACGAGCCCGCCGGGTACGCCCTGCTGCTCGCCCGCGGCGTCCCCGAGCACCTCGCCCGCTTCGCCCGCGGCCACGCGAGCTGGGACGGACCCGGCGTCACCGTCGAGTCACTGCTGGTCAGCCTGGCCGACAAGGCCTGGAAGAACAAGCGGGTCCCGGACCTGGAGGACCTGGTGGTCGAGCGGCTCGCCGCCGCCGGAGGACAGGAACGCTGGGAAGCCTTCCTCGCCCTGGACGACCTGCTCACCCGGATCGGCGAGGACGCCCCGCGGCGGCTCGCCGTCCAGGCCGCCCACCCGGTGCGGACCGGGTGAAAATCGGCGCGACACGACGGGCGGGCCGGTGTTAGCTTCCGCGACATGGAACCCCTGAGCGAGAACGAGATCCGCGCGTCCTTCGTCAACTGCTCCAAGGGCGAGGCCCGCCGGCTCAACCTGCCCCGGGGCCTGGCGGAGCTGCCCTGGGACCACCTGGACTTCCTCGGCTGGCGGGACCAGGGCGCGCCCGACCGGGCGTACCTGGTGGCGCCGTACCAGGGCGAGCCGGTCGGCCTGACGCTGCGCTCGCCGGTGATCCGGCGCAGCCTGACCAAGACCAACGTGTGCTCGCTGTGCATCACCGCGCACGCCGGGTCCGGGGTCGCGCTGCTCGCCGCCCGCCGGGCCGGGGCGGCCGGGCGCGAGGGCAACACGGTCGGCACCTACATCTGCGCCGACCTCGCCTGCTCCCTCTACGTGCGCGGGCTGAAGAAGTCCACCCTGGTCACCCGGCCCGACGAGTCGCTGCCGCTGGAGCTGCAGATCGACCGGACGGTGGGCAACCTCGGCGGCTTCCTCGCCAAGGTGCTCGCCACCGCTGCCGTGTAACGGCTCCGGGCCTGTCCGTGCCCGCACCTCTCCGTGTCCGCGGGGCTCGGCGCCCGTACGGTTCGGTGCCCGTACGGTTCGGTGCCCGCGCGGCTCAGGTCCCGCGCAGCTGGTCCAGCTCGCGGCGCTCCCGCTTGGTCGGCCGCCCGGCCCCCCGGTCCCTCGTCCCGGCCGCCGCGACGAACTCGCGCGGCGGCCGCGGCGGGCTGTTGTCGACCAGGCACTGCGCCGCGACCTCGGCGCCGACCCGCTTGCGGATCAGCTTCTGCACCACCACGACCCGTTCGTGGCCCTCCTCGCGGACCCGCACCTCGTCCCCGGGCTTCAGCGCCTGGGCCGGCTTGGCCCGCTCGCCGTTCACCTTGACGTGCCCGGCCCGGCAGGCGGCCGCCGCCAGCGCCCGCGTCTTGACCAGCCGGACCGACCAGATCCAGCTGTCCAGCCGCACGCTTCCCTCGTGTTCAGCCATCCCCGGAGCCTACCCAAGGCCGGCCGCCGGTCAGCCCCGGGCGGCGCCCGGCGCCTCCTGGACCGCCCAGCCGTTCCCGTCCGGGTCGTTGAAGAACACGAAGTTGTTCCACGCCTCGCCGTGCCCGTCCACCCGGCCCCCCGCCACGAAGTGCTGGACCGGGCTGACCGCCACGCCCCGTGCCGCCAGTTCGGCGTGCGCCTTCTCGATGTCCGGCACCACCAGCTGGAGCCCCTTGACCGATCCGGGCGGGGAGTCGATCACCCCCTTGCCCACCACGATGGAGCAGGGCGAGCCGGGGGGCGTCAGCTGGACCACCCGGATCCCGTCCCGCAGCAGGGTGTCGTGGTCGACGGTGAACCCGGCCTGCTCCTCGTAGAAGAGCTTCGAGCGGTCCACGTCCGACACCGGGACCACCACGACTTCGAGTTTCCACTCCATCGCCCTCACCCCTCTCGGTCGGGCTCTTCCAGTATCCGTCCGTAATCGCTCCCGGGGGCCGTCGGATAGCCTGAGAACACGATGAATCCCCAGACCACGCCCGCCGCGACCCCGCCGGACACCGCCTTGGCCACCCCGTGGGGCGCCTTGGAGCTCACCCGTTTCCCCGTGGACCCGCGCGAGCGGCTGCGGGCCTGGGACGCCGCCGACGAGTACCTGCTGCGCCACCTGGCGGGCGAGGCCGACAGCGCGGCCGGCGCCGCGACGGAGCTGGCCGGCCGTACGGTCGCCGTCCTCGGCGACCGCTGGGGCGCGCTGACCACCGCGCTCGCCGAGTACCGGCCGGTCCAGATCACCGACTCCTACCTCGGCCGGCAGGCCACCCTGGCCAATCTGGCCCGGGCCGGCGCCGCCGTCGACGAGACCCGGCTGCTCACCACCCGGGACGCCCCGCCGGAGCGGATCGACGTGCTGCTGGTGCGCGTCCCCAAGAGCCTGGCCCTGCTGGAGGACCAGCTGCACCGGCTCGCCCCCGCGCTCCACGAGGGCACCGTGGTGATCGGCTCCGGCATGGTCACCGAGATCCACACCTCCACGCTCCAGCTCTTCGAGCGGATCCTCGGGCCGACCCGCACCTCACTGGCCGTGCGCAAGGCCCGGCTGATCCTCTGCACCCCGGACCGGGCGCTCGACGCCGGTCCCAACCCGTGGCCGCACCGCTACGCGCTGCCGTCGGACATCGGTGCCGCCTCCGGCCGTACGGTCGTCAACCACGCGGGCACCTTCTGCGCGGACCGGCTGGACATCGGCACCCGATTCTTCCTGGCCCACCTGCCCGTCCCCGCCCCCGGCGCCCGGGTGGTGGACCTCGGCTGCGGCAACGGGGTGGTCGGTACGGCCGCCGCGCTGGCCGGGCCCGGCGCGGAGCTGGTCTTCGTGGACGAGTCGCACCAGGCGGTGGCCTCCGCCGAGGAGACCTTCCGCACCAACCTGGGCCCGGACGCCCCGGCCGGGTTCCTGGCCGCCGACGCCCTGGCCCCGGACGTGGTCGCCGCCGGCTCGGTGGACCTGGTGCTCAACAACCCGCCGTTCCACTCCCACCAGGCCACCACCGACGCCACCGCCTGGCGGATGTTCACCGGCGCCAAGCGGGCGCTGCGGCTCGGCGGGGAACTCTGGGTGGTCGGCAATCGCCACCTCGGTTACCACGTCAAGCTGCGCCGCCTCTTCGGCAACTGCCAACTCGTCGCCGGTAACCCCAAGTTCGTGGTGCTGCGGGCCGTCAAGCGCTGACCGGGCCGCCCCGCCCGGGCGGGGTCCGGCAGACACTCCTTGCATGAATTTTCCGCCACGCGTATATTCATGCCACAACTAAGGAGGAACGCCATGGCATTGCGAGTCGCCGTCGCCGGCGCGAGCGGTTATGCGGGCGGCGAGGTGCTGCGCCTGCTGCTCGGCCACCCGGAGATCGAGATCGGGGCGCTGACCGGCGGCTCGAACGCGGGCACCAGACTGGGCGCGCTCCAGCCGCACCTCCTCCCGCTCGCGGACCGCGTCCTGGAGGCCACCACCCCCGAGGTGCTGGCCGACCACGACGTGGTGTTCCTGGCGCTGCCGCACGGCCAGTCCGCCGCCGTCGCCGAGGAGCTCGGCCCGAACGTCCTGGTGATCGACTGCGGCGCCGACTTCCGGCTCAGGGCCGCCGCCGACTGGGAGCAGTTCTACGGCTCCGCGCACGCCGGCACCTGGCCCTACGGCCTGCCCGAACTCCCCGGCCACCGCGCCGCGTTGAAGGGCAGCAACCGGATCGCCGTGCCCGGCTGCTACCCGACGGCCGTCTCCCTGGCGCTGTTCCCCGCCTACGCCGCGCAGCTCGCCGAACCGGAGGCCGTGGTGGTCGCCGCCTCCGGCACCTCCGGCGCGGGCAAGGCCGCCAAGCCGCACCTGCTGGGCAGTGAGGTGATGGGCAGCGTCAGCCCGTACGGCGTCGGCGGCGTCCACCGGCACACCCCGGAGATGGCGCAGAACCTCACCCCGCTCGCGGGCGAGCCGGTCTCCGTCTCCTTCACCCCCACCCTCGTCCCGATGCCGCGCGGCATCCTCGCCACCTGCTCGGCCAAGGCCCGGCCGGGAGTGACGGCGCAGAGCCTGCGCGCCGCCTACACCGAGGCGTTCGCGGACGAGCCCTTCGTCCACCTGCTGCCCGAGGGGCAGTGGCCGCAGACCAGCAGCGTCTACGGCGCCAACACCGCCCTGGTCCAGGTCGCCCTGGACGCCGCCGCCGGGCGGATCATCGCGATCAGCGCGATCGACAACCTGGTCAAGGGCACCGCCGGCGGTGCGGTGCAGAGCATGAACATCGCCCTCGGCCTGCCCGAGGAGCTCGGCCTTCCCGTGAACGGAGTCGCACCGTGAGCACGACCACCAACGTCGGAGTGACCGCAGCCAAGGGCTTCCGCGCCGCCGGCGTGACCGCCGGCATCAAGGCCTCCGGCACTCCCGACCTCGCCCTGGTGGTCAACGACGGCCCCTCGCTCGCGGCCGCCGGCGTCTTCACCGCCAACCGGGTCAAGGCCGCGCCGGTCCTCTGGTCCGAGCAGGTCCTCAAGGGCGGCCGGGTCTCCGCGGTCGTCCTCAACTCCGGTGGCGCCAATGCCTGCACCGGCCCGCTCGGCTTCCAGGACACCCACGCCACCGCGGAGAAGGTCGCCGCGGAGCTGGGCCTCAGCGCGGGCGAGGTCGCCGTCGCCTCCACCGGCCTGATCGGGGTACGGCTGCCGATGGACATCCTGCTCCCCGGGGTCGCCCTGGCCGCCGGCGAGCTCGGCGAGGACGGCGGCGAGGCCGCCGCGATCGCCATCAAGACCACCGACACGGTGCACAAGACCGCCCAGTACACCAGCCCGGCCGGCTGGACGGTCGGCGGCATGGCCAAGGGCGCGGGCATGCTCGCCCCGAGCCTCGCCACCATGCTGGTCGTCCTCACCACCGACGCCGACCTGGACAGCGCCGCCCTGGACGAAGCGCTGCGCGGCGCCACCCGCACCACCTTCGACCGGATCGACTCCGACGGCTGCATGTCGACCAACGACACCGTGCTGCTGCTGGCCTCCGCCGCCTCCGGCACCACCCCGGAGCAGGCCGAGTTCGCCGAGGCCGTCCGCACGGTCAGCGCCGACCTGGCCCGCCAGCTGATCGGCGACGCGGAGGGCGCGAGCAAGGAGATCCGGATCGACGTCACCGGCGCCGCCACCGAGGACGAGGCGGTCGAGGTCGCCCGGACGATCAGCCGCAACAACCTGCTCAAGTGCGCCATCCACGGCGAGGACCCCAACTGGGGCCGGGTGCTGGCCGCGATCGGCACCACCTCCGCCGCCTTCGACCCGAACGAGCTGGACGTCGCCATCAACGGCGTCTGGGTCTGCAGGGCCGGCGGCGTGGGCGAGGACCGCGACCTGGTGGACATGAAGGGCCGCGAGGTCGTCATCACCGCGAACCTCAACGCCGGTACGGCGGGCGCCACGCTGTGGACCAACGACCTGACGGCCGACTACGTTCACGAGAACAGCGCCTACTCGACCTGATCCGCGTCACTTCGTCCGCGACACCCTGAGCCGCGACACCCTGAGCCGCGGCACTCCGAGCCGCGGCACCTGATCCGCGACATCCCCCCGGCCCGCGGCCGGGGGGACCCCCATCGACGAGGGAATTCCGTGCAGATCGCACCCAAGGGCGAACAGGCCCGCAACAACACCGCGTTGCCCAAGGCCATGACGCTGATCGAGGCGCTGCCGTGGCTGGAGCGCTTCCACGGCAAGACCGTCGTGATCAAGTTCGGTGGCAACGCGATGGTGGACGAGAGCCTCAAGGCCGCCTTCGCCCAGGACGTCGTCTTCCTGCGCTACGCCGGTCTGCACCCGGTCGTGGTGCACGGCGGCGGCCCCCAGATCAGCGCCCAACTCGACCGGCTGGGCCTGGAGTCGAGCTTCACCAACGGTCTGCGGGTCACCACCCCGGAGACCATGGACGTGGTCCGGATGGTGCTCGCCGGCCAGGTGCAGCGCGAGCTGGTCGGCCTGCTCAACGGGCACGGCCCGTTCGCGGTCGGCATGACCGGCGAGGACGCCCACACCATGACGGCGGTCAAGCGCTACGCGGTGGTGGACGGCGAGCAGGTCGACATCGGTCTGGTCGGCGACATCGTCAACATCGAGTCCGGCGCGGTGAAGGCGATGATCGCCGACGGCCGCATCCCGGTCATCTCCTCGATCGCCCGCGGTACCGACGGCCACGTCTACAACATCAACGCCGACACCGCCGCCTCCGCCCTCGCGGTCGCGCTGGGCGCCGAGATGCTCGTCGTCCTCACCGACGTCGAGGGCCTCTACAAGGACTGGCCGAACTCGGACGACGTGATCAGCCAGCTCACCGCGAGCGAGCTGGAGGAGCTGCTGCCCGACCTGGCCAGCGGCATGCTCCCCAAGATGGAGGGCTGCCTGCGCGCCGTCCGCTCCGGCGTGGGCACCGCCCGCGTGCTGGACGGCCGGGTCCAGCACAGCCTGCTGCTGGAGATCTTCACCGACGAGGGCATCGGCACGATGGTCGTGCCGGACGACGAAGCGACCGTGACCGGGGGACTGGCATGACCGGCGGGACCGACATGACCGACGTGACGCACAACGAGCAGCTCGCCCAGCGGTGGCAGCACTCCTTCACCGACAACTACGGCACCCCCCGCATCCCGCTGGTGCGCGGCGAGGGCAGCAAGCTCTGGGACGCCGACGGCAAGGAGTACACCGACCTGCTCGGCGGCATCGCCGTCAACGCCCTCGGCACCGCCCACCCGGCCGTCGTCGAGGCCGTGAGCCGGCAGATCGCCACCCTCGGCCACGTCTCCAACCTCTTCATGGCCGAGCCCACCATCGCCCTCGCCGAGCGGCTGCTGGAGCTGGACGGCCGCCCGGGCGGGCGGGTGTTCTTCTGCAACTCCGGCGCCGAGGCCAACGAGGCCGCCTTCAAGATCAGCCGGCGGACCGGCCGCACCCACCTGGTCGCCCTCCAGGGCGCGTTCCACGGCCGCACCATGGGCGCCCTCGCGCTCACCGGCCAGCCCGCCAAGCAGGACCCGTTCCGGCCGCTGCCCGGCGACGTCACCCACGTCCCGTTCGGCGACGTCGAGGCGCTGCGCGCGGCCGTCACCACCGGGACCGCCGCCGTCTTCCTGGAGCCGATCCAGGGCGAGAACGGCGCCGTCCCGCTGCCCGAGGGCTACCTGAGGGCGGCGCGCGAGATCACCCGGGCCACCGGCACCCTGCTGGTCCTGGACGAGATCCAGACCGGTGTCGGCCGCACCGGCCACTGGTTCGCCCACCAGGCGTACGAGGGCGTGGAGCCGGACGTGGTCACCCTGGCCAAGGCGCTCGGCGGCGGTCTGCCGATGGGCGCGGTGCTCGCCTTCGGGCCGGCCGCCGAACTGCTCACCCCGGGCCAGCACGGCACCACCTTCGGCGGCAACCCGGTGGCCGCCGCGGCCGGGCTCGCGGTGCTGGACACCATCGAGTCCGAGGGCCTGCTGGAGCACACCCGCAAGCTGGGCGAGCGGCTGCGGCACGGAATCGAGGCGCTCGGCGACCCGCTGGTCTCGCACGTGCGCGGGGCGGGCCTGCTGCTCGGCATCGTGCTCACCGAGCCGGTCTCGGCGCGGGTCCAGGCCGCCGCGCAGGAGGCGGGCTACCTGGTCAACGCGGCCGTCCCGGACGCCGTCCGGCTGGCCCCGCCGCTGGTGCTGACCGAGCAGGAGACGGACGCCTTCCTGGCCGCGCTGCCGGGCATCCTCCGGACGGTGCGCGAGAGCGCCCCGGCCGATGCGAGTTGACCGTCGTCCGGGAGAATAATCACATGACCGCTTCCCGCTCCGGTTCGTCCGCCGCCGGCCCGACGCCGCAGGTCCCGCAGACCCGCACCGCGCGCCACCGGCGGATCGTGGACCTGCTCACCCGCCAGCCCGTGCGTTCGCAGAGCCAGCTCGCCAAGCTGCTCGCCGACGATGGACTCGTGGTGACCCAGGCCACCCTCTCCCGGGACCTGGACGAGCTGGGCGCGGTCAAGATCCGCAACCGGGACGGCGCGCTGATCTACGCCGTCCCGGCCGAGGGCGGCGACCGCACGCCGCGCGCGCCGATGGGGGAGTCGGCCAGCGAGGGCCGGATGGCCCGGCTGGCCGGCGAACTCATGGTCTCCGCGACGGCCTCCGGCAACCTGGTGGTGCTGCGCACCCCGCCGGGCGCCGCCCAGTTCCTGGCCTCGGCGATCGACCAGGCCGAGGTCTTCGAGATCATCGGCACCATCGCCGGCGACGACACCGTGCTGCTGATCAGCCGCGACCCGGCCGGCGGCCAGGCGCTCGCCGACCACCTCATGCAACTCGCCCAGGCGAAGGCGCAGTAGCGCCGCACGCCGCCTGACCTCGACGAACCCCGGCCGACGGAGAGCCCTCCGGCCGGGGTTTTGTGTTTCATACGGCGTCGTGCATACTTATGCCGTCCACTGCACATGCATGAAGGAGTCACGCGATGACCGCCGAGCAGCCCTCCGACGTCCGCCTCTGGGGCGCGCGCTTCGCCGACGGCCCGTCCGAGGCGCTCGCCCGGCTCTCGGCCTCGGTCCACTTCGACTGGCGCCTCGCGCCGTACGACATCGCCGGCTCCAAGGCCCACGCCCGGGTCCTGCACAAGGCCGGCCTGCTCTCCGACGAGGAGCTGGCCGGCATGCTGGACGGCCTGGACCGGCTGCTGGCCGACGTCCGGGCGGGCACCTTCACCGGCACCGTCGCCGACGAGGACGTGCACACCGCCCTGGAGCGCGGCCTGCTGGAGCTCCTCGGCCCCGACCTCGGCGGCAAGCTGCGGGCCGGACGCTCGCGCAACGACCAGATCGCCACCCTGTTCCGGATGTACCTGCGGGACCACGCGAAGACCATCGGCAGCCTGCTGCTCGACCTCCAGCAGGCCCTCGTCGGCCTCGCCGAGGCGCACCCGGACACCGCGATGCCGGGCCGCACCCACCTCCAGCACGCCCAGCCGGTGCTCTTCGCCCACCACGTCCTCGCGCACGTGCAGGCCCTCGGCCGGGACGCCGAGCGGCTGCGCCAGTGGGACGCCCGCACCGCCGTCTCGCCGTACGGCTCCGGCGCGCTGGCCGGCTCCTCGCTCGGCCTCGACCCGCAGGCCGTCGCCGCCGAACTCGGCTTCGAGGGCGGCTCGGTCGGCAATTCCATCGACGGCACCGCCTCGCGCGACTTCGTCGCCGAGTTCGCCTTCGTGACCGCGATGGTCGGCATCAACCTCTCCCGGATCGCGGAGGAGGTGATCATCTGGAACACCAAGGAGTTCGGCTTCATCACGCTGCACGACGCCTTCTCCACCGGCTCCTCGATCATGCCGCAGAAGAAGAACCCGGACATCGCCGAGCTCGCCCGCGGCAAGTCCGGCCGGCTGATCGGCAACCTGACCGGCCTGCTGGCCACCCTCAAGGCGCTGCCGCTCGCCTACAACCGGGACCTCCAGGAGGACAAGGAGCCGGTCTTCGACTCCTGCGACACGCTGGAGGTGCTGCTGCCCGCGTTCACCGGGATGATGGCCACCCTCACCGTGCACCGGGAGCGGCTGGAGGAGCTGGCCCCGGCCGGCTTCTCGCTCGCCACCGACATCGCCGAGTGGCTGGTCAAGCAGGGCGTGCCGTTCCGGGTCGCGCACGAGGTGGCCGGCGCCTGCGTCAAGGTCTGCGAGGCCGAGGGCATCGAACTGTCCGACCTGACGGACGGGCAGTTCGCCGCGATCTCGGAGCACCTGACGCCCGAGGTGCGCTCGGTGCTCAGCGTCCACGGCGCCATCGCCTCCCGCGACGGGCGCGGCGGAACGGCCCCCTCGGCGGTCGCGGTCCAGCTCGCCGAGGTGAAGGCGGACCTGGCGCGGCAGCAGGAGTGGGTCCGGGGCTGACCCCTCGCGGGCGGCCGGTCCGCCGACGGAGGGGTCGATCCCCGGCGCGGTCGGGAAGGACGCCCGGGCGCGACGGGATCGACCCCCGGTGCGACGGGGGAGGGGCGCGGCGGTCCGACCGGCGCGCCCCTCCCGTGTCCGCGCCCCGGCCCGGGCGTAACCGGCCCCGCCCCGGGCCGTCATGCACGGTGTGTGCACCCCCCTCCGACCCGCCCCCTCCGCCGAGGACGTCTACCTCGCCGAAGCCCGCCGCCGCGCGGTCCGCGAGACCGTCGCCGCCCTGCCCGGCCGCTGTCCGCAGCTGATCGCCGCGCTCGCCGAGGACCCGCCGCCCACGTACCGTGAGCTCTCCGAGCGGCTCGGCATGCCGCGCGGCTCGATCGGCCCCACCCGCTCACGCTGCCTGGCCTGCCTGCGGATGCTGCTCCACGCGGAGCGCTACCCCTGAGCGCTGCCCCTGAGCAGCCCGTGCGACCGGGCGGAGCCCGTGCGGCACGGGAGGTGACCCTGCTCACGTCCGCCCCCGCGAAGGTTGAGCGGAGCTGACACCCGGGTAGAGCGCTGGCGAACGCAGCTCTTGACGGTGGTGCGATCACTCGGATACTGAGCGTGAGCGCGCCACCCTCTGCGCGCCGGGCACGACGACTGGGGAGGCCCCTCCACATGGGCATGAGCGTGATCATCTCGGCTGCGGAGGCCGAGGACGCGGAGCAGATCCTCAAGCTCCAGTACCTCGGCTACCAGCCCGAGGCCGAGTTGTACGGCGACTGGGCGATCGAGCCCCTGACGCAGAGCCTGGAGAGCCTGCGCGCCGAACTGTCCGAGGACCACTTCCTGGTCGCCCGGCTGGGCGACGAGGTGGTCGGCACCGTCCGCGGCCGCGTCGGCGACGACGGCGTCGCCCGGATAGGGCGCCTGGTCGTCCACCCGCGGATGCAGCGCCACGGCCTCGGCGGCCGCCTGCTGGACGCGCTGGAGCGCCGCATGGCCCAGGAGGGGCCGGTGAGCGCCTACCGGCTGTCCACCGGCCACCGCAGCCTCGGCAACCTGCGGCTGTACGCTCGACAGGGGTACCGCCAGACCGGGGTCGAGCAGATCACCAGCCGGCTGAGCTACGTGCACCTGGAGAAGGCCGCCGCGACGCCGCTCGCGGCGACGGCCTGAGCCCGCCGCCCCGCGCACGTTTCCCGGCGCCGCCACCATCCGGACCACCGGTGGCGGCGCCGAGCCGTATCCATGCAGGTCGCAGGGGTATGTGTCCGCATTGCGGACAGCTTCGCCAAACAATTGGGCGGAATTCGACCCATCTGTTTTACTGGCTCACATGACTGCGACGACGAACTGGACCCCCACCGGCACCCTGCCGGCAGGTGAGCGTGCCATGTGTCGTCGAATGTGTCACTGCTGAGGGCCACCGCCCCCGGCGCCCCGCTGAGGGCGCCTCCCCCTCGCGCCCCGAAGCGAGACTCCGGCAGCGCTCCCGCCCGTGCGAGCGCGCCCCTCCTCCCGGACCCCTTCCCCCGTCGTGCCCGCATCCGCGCGGGTGCCGTTGAGTTGACCCGTTAGGGCCACGCCGTCGCGCGGCCCCGGCGTCCAACGGCCACGATCGAGGGACGCCAGGTCCGGACCCTCCTGGCGCAGCGCCGTGAGGTCGCCCCGCCGACCGCAAGCAGGTCGGGCGGTCGACCCGCGCCGCCCGCCCCCGACCCACGGAAAGCCGCTGTGATCACCACCACGGACCTGACGAAGGTCTACCGTTCCCGAGGCCGCGAGGTGACCGCCCTCGCCGGTGTCGACCTGCACGTCCGCCCGGGCGAGGTCTACGGAGTCGTCGGCACCAGCGGTGCCGGCAAGTCCACCCTCATCCGCTGCGTGAACATGCTGGAGCGCCCGTCCTCCGGCACGGTCACCGTGGACGGGGTCGAGCTGACCGCGCTGGCCGGCGGCGAGAACCGGGCCGGCAAGGAACTGCGCGAGGCCCGCCGCCGGATCGGCATGGTCTTCCAGCACTTCAACCTGCTCTCCTCGCGGACGGTGCAGCAGAACGTCGAGCTCCCGCTGGAGATCATCGGCCTGGACCGCACCGAGCGCCGCCGCAAGGCCGCCGAGCTGCTCGACCTGGTCGGCCTGGGCGACAAGGCCCGCAGCTACCCCAACCAGCTCTCCGGCGGCCAGAAGCAGCGCGTCGGCATCGCCCGGGCGCTGGCCGGCGACCCCAAGGTGCTGCTCTCCGACGAGGCCACCTCGGCGCTCGACCCGGAGACCACCCGCTCGATCCTCAAGCTGCTGCGCGAGCTCAACCAGCAGCTGGGCCTCACCGTCCTGCTGATCACCCACGAGATGGACGTCATCAAGTCCGTCTGCGACTCCGCCGCCCTGATGCGCGGCGGCCGGGTGGTCGAGTCCGGCGAGCTCACCGACCTGCTCGCCAGGCCCGGCTCCGAGCTGGCCCGCGAACTGTTCCCGCTCAGCGAGTTCGGCACCGGCCACCCCGGCTCCACCGTGCTGGAGATCACCTTCCAGGGCGACAGCTCGGCCCAGCCCTTCGTCTCCCAGCTCGCCCGCACCTACCAGATCGACATCAACATCCTCGGCGCCGCGGTGGAGACCATCGCCGGCCGGATGGTCGGCCGGATGCGGGTCGAGCTGTCCGGCGGCCACCAGGACAACGTGGTGCCGATCGGCTACCTGCGCGAGCAGGGCCTGCAGGTGGACGTGATCGGTGCGACGGACGGAGCGGTGGCATGACCTGGGACGAGATGTGGGCCCTGATGGGGCCCGCCACGCAGGAGACCTTCCAGATGGTCGGGGTGTCCGCGGTCGTCACCGTCCTGCTCGGCCTGCCGCTGGGCGTGCTGCTGGTGCTCACCGACAAGGGCGGCCTGCTGGCCAACCGGGCCGTCAACAAGAGCATCGGCTTCGTCGTGAACCTCGCCCGGTCGGTGCCGTTCATCATCCTGATGATCGCGCTGATCTCCTTCACCCGCTGGCTGGTCGGCACCTCCATCGGCTGGCAGGCGGCGACCGTGCCGCTGACCATCGGCGCCATCCCGTTCTTCGCCCGCCTGGTCGAGACCTCCGTCCGTGAGGTCGACCGGGGCCTGGTCGAGGCGGTCCAGTCGATGGGCGGCAGCACCTGGACGATCGTCCGCAAGACCCTGCTGCCCGAGGCCCTGCCCGGCATCGTGGCCTCGGTCACCACCACGGTCATCACCCTGATCAGCTACTCCGCGATGGCCGGCACGGTCGGCGGCGGCGGCCTCGGCACCCTCGCCGTCAACTACGGCTACCAGCGCTTCGAGACCACCTTCATGTGGGTCATCGTGGCCGAGCTGGTGATCATCGTCACCGCCGTCCAGCTGATCGGCGACTTCGTCGTCCAGCGGCTCTCCCACCGCGGGCGCACCGGCGGCCGGACCCGGCTGCTCGGCCGCTCCCGGACGACGCCCGACGAGGACCTCGTCGCCTCCTAGACCTCCCCCGTCCGACCCCGGGCGCGGCTCCCCGTTCCACGCAGAAAGGCACTTTTCGTGCGCAACGTTCTGAAGTTCACCAGCATCCTCGCCACCGCCGGCGTCGCCCTCTCGCTCGCCGCCTGCGGCAGCTCCGGGTCCTCCTCCTCGTCGGACGCGAACGCGCCGCTCAAGGTCGTGGCCAGCCCCACCCCGCACGGTCAGATCCTGAAGTTCGTCAAGGACAACCTCGCGGAGAAGGCGGGCCTCAAGCTCGACATCAAGGAGGTCACCGACTACGTGACCCCCAACACGGCGGTGCAGGACGGTTCGGCCGACGCCAACTACTTCCAGCACGTCCCGTACCTGGAGGACTTCAACAAGAAGCGCGGCACCGACATCGTGTCGGTCGAGCCCGTGCACCTGGAGCCGCTGGGCGTCTACTCCAAGAAGGTCAAGGCGATCGCCGACCTGCCGGACGGCGCCACCATCGGTCTGCCGAACGACGCCACCAACGAGGGCCGCGCGCTCAAGCTGCTCGCCGACAACAAGCTGATCACCCTCAAGGACGGCGTCACCACCGCCGCCACCCCGGCGGACGTGACCGGCAACCCGAAGAACTTCAAGTGGAAGGAGCTGGAGGCCGCCCAGCTGCCCCGCTCCGTCGCCGACCTCGACGCCGCCGTCATCAACGGCAACTACGCGATCGACTCCGGCCTGAAGCCGGCCACCGACGCCCTGGTGCTGGAGAAGGCCGAGGGCAACCCGTACGCCAACATCCTGGCCGTCAAGAAGGGCAAGGAGAACGACCCGCGGGTCAAGAAGCTGGCCGAGCTGCTGCACTCCGACGAGGTCAAGAAGTACATCAACGACACCTTCCAGGGTTCGGTCATCCCGGCCTTCTGAGCCGCGGTCCGCTCGACACCCCGATCCCGACCGGGCCCCCGCCGCACCTCGGCGGGGGCCCGGTCGGGCAGTATGCGGCAGGGACACTCCGGCCGACCGCGTTCTGACGTACCGTCGTGCGGGCAGCGCACCGCGTGGCACCCGGGGCACGACGGAGGCGTACGGTGTTGTGTTCACGACCCGGCGAGGAGAGACGGCATGGCAGCGAGCTTCCCCGAGACCGCCATCAGCACCGAACGGCTGCTGCTTCGGCCCCTGGCGGAGGACGACGCCCCCGGGCTGGCCACCATGATGGCCGACGACCTCGTCCTCGCCTGGACGGACCTGCCGCACCCCTTCACCGAGGAGTACGCGGCCGAGCTCGCCCGTACCCTCGCCCCCGCCCACCGGGCCGCCGGGCGCGGCATCGTCTTCGCCGTCACCGAGAACCTGACCCAGCGCCTGGTCGGCCTGGTCGAGCTGCGCAACACCGACTGGCGGCTGCGCAGCACCGAGATCTCCTACGTCACCGCCGTCTGGGCGCGCGGCGAGGGCTACGCCCCGGAGGCCGTCCTCGGCGTCGCCCAGTGGCTGTTCGAGGACCGCGGCTTCCTGCGCCTGGAGCTGCGCACCGCCGCCGGGAACACCGCCGCCCAGCAGGTCGCCCAGAAGATCGGCGGCATCAGCGAGGGCGTGCTGCGCAGCGCCTGGATAGTCCGGGGGGAGTCCGGCGAGGCGGTGCCGGGGGCAGCCCCCGGCGGCCGGGCCGGGGGAGAGAGCCGCAGCGACCTCATCCTGTGGAGCCTGCTCCCGGAGGACCTGGAGTCGCCCGAGCCGCTCCGCGGGGGCTGGCACGGCGACCAGCGCTACGTGCTCCGCGACTGAGCCCCGAAGGCCCTGACCCGGCGTGGACATGTGTGCGAGATGTCGGGGTCCGGGGTACCGCACCCGGTAGCCTCTGGACCGGCACCGCACGACGGCGGATCGAGTGGCGCACCGAGGCGAGGGAGAACGGCCGCAGATGGCTGACCGGATCACGGTCATCGGGTGGGACGGCACACCGCTGACCGAGGCCGCCGGCGCGGCCCTGGCCGCGGCGACCCTGGTGGCGGGAGCCCCCTACCAACTGAACGCCCTCCCGGTGCCGGAGGCCGCCGAGCGGATCATTCTCGGCAACGTCCGGCAGGCCGCCCGCCGGATCGCCGAGCACCGCGGCGCCGCCGTCGTGGTCGCCGAGGGCGACCCGGGCTTCTTCGGGGTGGTGCGCACCCTGCGCCGCCCCGAGTACGGCCTCGAACTGGAGGTGCTGCCCGCCGTCTCCTCGGTGGCCGCCGCCTTCGCCCGGGCCGGCATGCCCTGGGAGGACGCCCGGGTGGTCAGCGTCCACGGCGGACGGCTGCGCCGTGCGGCCAACATCTGCCGGGCCCACCCCAAGGTCGCGGTGCTCACCGCGCCCGGCGCCGGGCCCGCCGAACTCGCCCTGATGCTGCGCGGGGTGCACCGGACCTTCGTGGTCTGCGAGGCCCTCGGCACCCCGGACGAGGACGTCACCGTCCTCACCTCCGACCGGATCGCCGACCACGTGTGGCGCGACCCGAACGTGGTGCTGGTGATCGGCGGCGGCGCCCAGGCCTCCGCCGTGGACGAGGCGGCCGGCTGGCTCGCGGGGCGCCCGGTCGGCTACCCCGGCGCGGAACGCGGCTGGGCGCTCCCCGGTGACGCCTATGCGGGCGCCGGGCGCACGGAGGGTGAGCCGGGCGCACCGGAGGTGCTCCCCGCCCATGTGCGCGCCCTGGTACTGGCCCGTCTGGGCGCACGCCCCGGGGACCTGGTCTGGTCGGTCGGCGCCGGCAGCGGCGCCCTCGCGGTGGAGGCGGCCCGGTTCGGCGCCGCCGTCGTCGCGGTCGAGGACTCCCGCTCGGCCTGCGCCCGGCTGACCGTCAACGCCCGCCGCTACGGCGTCGAGGTGGAGACGGTGTACGGGAGCGGCCCCGAGGTGCTGGGCGGCCTGCCGGAGCCGGACGCGGCGGTGGTGGAGTCCGGCGGCCTCGACGTGGTGCGCGCCGTCCTGGCCCGCCGTCCCGAGCGGTTCGTCGCACTGCCCCGGACCCTCGCCGAGGCGCAGGAGGTCCACCGGGCGATCGCCGGGGCCGGTTACCGGGCGGACGGCGCGCTGCTCCAGGCGACCCCGCTGCGGCCGGCGGGGGAGGGCGACGGTCTGGCGCTGGGGACCGGCGGAACCGGCGTGCTGGTGCTCTGGGGTGAGCAGATCGTGTGAAGGCCGTGGGCGCGGGCCGGGGCCGTCCGGTGGCGCCGACGGTGATCCAGGTCGCATCCGGACACCGATTCGAGAGGTGACCGCGCCGTGCCGGTAGTGTGACGTCCTGGACGGCCGTATCGGTCGGCGACCCACCCGATTCGGTCGGTTTGTCACCTTTTTGACGCGGTGCAATCCGAATCCGCTCGGAGTGTGGGCAATTCGACGGGCCGCGTGCCGGACCTGGAGAATGCCGTAGGGTCCGGTGCGGTCGTGCCGGTTGCTCCGGGTTGTCGTTGTTTCAGACGATGTGCCGCCCCGTACGGGCGGTGCGCCGGGCCGGGGTGCCGCAGTGCGCCGGATGGACTTGGGCCGCAGCGCCACGGCGCGGCGGCCGCGTGTGGTTAGGGGCGGGCCGGTGCTGGTGCGGCCCGTGCGGATGGGCGCTGCGATCGGTGATCGTGTCGCCGAGGGCGCGGCAGCGGCCTGGAAGGAGCTTTGACAATGACCGATGGCGGCCACGTCCCGGGCGAGGGACTGCCGGAGCACCTGCACGCCGGGCATGACCCGCTCGGCGGACCGGAGGGCGTCGCGGGCGTTGCACCCCTCCAGGGCGTCGCGACGGACGGCGGTGCGATCCCGAACCCGGCTCCGGCCGGCGGCGTCCCCGGCGCGATGCCCCCGGGAGCGGGCGTCATCCCGCCGCAGGGCCAGCACGGCTACGGCGTTCCCGGCGTGCCCCAGCCCGGCCACCCCGGCGACGGCTGGGCCGTCGACCAGGGCGCCCCGCGCCCGGCCTTCCACTTCCTCGACCAGCCCGACACGCCGGACGGCCTGGACGACGATGACGACGTGCTGCTGATGCCCGGCCCGCAGGGCTCCTGGGGCGAGCCGGCCGTGCCGGCCGAGCAGATGCCGCTCGCGCCGCAGCAGGACGGCACGCCGGTCGAGCCGTCCTGGCCGCCGGTGGACCCGCCGGTGCTCGGCGCCGAGCACGCCGTCCAGCAGCAGCCCGTCCAGACGCAGCCGCAGCAGCCGATGACGCAGGCTCAGCAGCCGCGCCGGCCGCTGCACGCCGGCCCGCCGATCCCGGACCCGTCGCTGATGACCGGCCAGGTGCCGGTCCGCTCGCTGGCCGACCGCGGCCCCTCGCAGGGCGGCACGCCCGCGCACGGCATCCCGGTGGTCGGCCGACCGCCGATGGCCGAGGCCGTCGCCCCGGCGCACGCCGCCGCCCCGCAGGCCGTCCCGACGGCGCCGGTCGCCCCGGCGGCTGCCGGGGTTCCGGTCGCGGACGGGCAGCAGCTGCCGCAGGCGCAGGACTTCCAGCACGCCCAGCAGGTGCCGCTGGCCGGGCCGCCGGTCGAGGTCGTGCTGGCCGTGGAGACGGTCGGGGCGATCGAGGTGATCGAGGTCGTCGAGACGCCGGAGGCCGTCCACGCCGACCCGGTCCAGCCCGCGCAGGACGTGACGGCCCAGGCCACCCAGGCCACTGCGCCTGCCGTGGAGGCCGTCGCCGTGGTGGCGCAGGCCGCCCCGGCCGAGTCCGCCCAGTCGGTGGCCGGGACGGCCGGTGCGCCCGTCGCCGTCGAGCCCGTCGCCGAGGGCGTTGCTGCCGAGGCCGTCGCCGCCGAGGGTGCTGCCGCCGACGGCGCCGCCGTGCCCGTCGAGCAGACCGAGGCCGCGGCCCCGGCCGGCCAGCCGCGCCGGATCTCCGCCTTCCTGGCCGCTCCCACCCCGCACGGCCTGCCCAAGGTCGAGAAGGCCGGGCAGGCCCAGGTCGTCGAGGAGACGGCTCCGCAGCAGCCCGCGCCCATAGCGGCCGCCGACGCGCCGCAGACCGCTGCCGAGGCCGTCACGGCCGTCGAAGCCGTCGACGCCGTCCAGGCCGTCGAGGCCGTTGATTCCGCGCAGCCCGCTGCCGAGGCCGTCGCGGACGCCGAGTCCGCCCCGGTCGCCGTGGTGGCCGAGGCCGCCGAGCAGGCCCACCCGGTGGAGACCGCGCCGGAGGCCGTCGCCGAGCCGGTCGCGGAGACCGCCGCGGGCACCGGCGAGATGCCCTCCGGCCAGGCCGTCGTCGAGCCCGCCGCGGAGGCCGAGCAGCCGCAGCAGCAGGCCGAGGTCCAGGCCGAGGCACCCGCCGGGCAGGCCGTGGAGCAGACCGCCGGGCAGGCCGTGGAGGCGCCCGCGGAGGCCGAGGCCGCCGAAGCCGTCGAGCCGGCCGCCGAGGCTCCGGCCGAGGCCGCCCCCGAGGCTCCGTCGGCGCAGCCCGCCGAAGCCGCCGAGCAGCCCGTGGCCGAGGCCGTCGCGCCCGTCGAGCCGGCCGGAGAGGCCGAGGAGGCCGCCCCCGCCGAGGCCGCCGCCGAGCAGCCCGTCGCCGCCGTCGCGGAGGCCGAGGCCCCCGCGGAGCCGGCCGCCGAGCCGGCGCAGGTCCCGGCCGAGGCCGAACCCGCCGCCGTCGCGGAGACCCCCGCCGTCGCGGAGACCGCCGCCGCTCCGGAGGCGGAGCCCGCCCAGGAGCAGGCCGGCGAGGCGACCGCCGAAGCCGTCGAGCAGCCGGGGACCGAGCAGCCCGCCGCCGAGGCCGCTGAGGTGACCGAGGCCGCGGAGGCCACTGAGGCCGCTGAGGCCGCTGAGGGCACCGCCGCCGAGGAGGCGCAGGAGCAGCCCGAGCAGCAGCCCGAGGAGCCCGCCGAGCCGCGCGGCCCGGCCGCCCCCGGCTACGACGAGGCCGGCCGCGAGGCCGTCCACCAGGTGATCCGCGAGCGTCGCGACGTGCGCAACGGCTTCCGCCCGGACCCGATCCCGCACGAGGTGCTGATCCGCGTCCTGGAGGCCGCCCACACCGCGCCCAGCGTCGGCTACTCGCAGCCCTGGGACTTCGTGGTGATCCGCTCGGCGAAGACCCGCAAGCGGATGCACGCCCTGGCCGAGCGCCAGCGCGAGGCGTACGCGGACTCGCTGCCCAAGGGCCGGGCCAAGCAGTTCAAGGAAATCAAGATCGAGGCCATCCTCGACACCCCGGTCAACATCGTGGTGACCTCCGACCGCACCCGTGGCGGCCGGCACACCCTGGGCCGGCACACCCAGCCGCAGATGGCCCCGTACTCGGCCGCGCTGGCCGTCGAGAACCTCTGGCTGGCCGCCCGCGCCGAGGGCCTGGGCGTCGGCTGGGTGAGCTTCTTCGACGACGAGCAGCTGGTCCGCGAACTCGGCCTGCCCGAGCACCTGGAGGTCGTCGCCTACCTGTGCGTCGGCTTCGTCGACGAGTTCCCGGACGAGCCCGAGCTGGAGCAGCAGGGCTGGGCCAAGAAGCGCCCGCTGTCCTGGGTCGTCCACGAGGAGCAGTACGGCAACCGCGCGCTGCCCGGCGAGGAGCCGCAGAGCCTGCTCGCCGAGACCCTGCGCGGCATCCGGCCGCTGGACGCCAAGGCGCTCGGCGAGGCCTGGGACCGTCAGAAGCGGATGACCAAGCCGGCCGGATCGCTCGGCATGCTGGAGATCATCTCCGCCCAGCTGTGCGGCCTGTCGCGCAAGTGCCCGCCGCCGATCCCGGAGCCCGCCTGCGTGGCGATCTTCGCCGGCGACCACGGTGTGCACGCCCAGGGCGTCAGCCCCTGGCCGCAGGAGGTGACCGCCCAGATGGTCGCCAACTTCCTGGCCGGGGGAGCGGTGATCAACTCCTTCGCCAAGCAGATCGGCACCGAGGTCTGCGTGGTCGACGTCGGCGTCGCCGCCGAGCTGCCGGACGCCGTCCAGCAGGGCCGCGCCACCGGCCTGCTGCCGCGCAAGGTCCGCCCCGGCACCGCCGACATGACCCAGGGCCCGGCGATGACCCGCGAGGAGGCCCTCAAGGCCATCGAGGTCGGCATCGAGACCGCCCGCGACCTGGTCGCGGCGGGCAACAAGGCACTGGTCACCGGCGACATGGGGATCGCCAACACCACCGCCTCGGCCGCCCTGATCTCGGTGTTCACCGGCCTCGACCCGGCCGAGGTCACCGGCCGCGGCACCGGCATCGACGACGAGACCCACGCCCGCAAGATCGAGGTCATCCGCGCCGCGCTGGCCCTGCACCGGCCCGACCCGAGCGACCCGATCGGCGTCCTCGCCGCAGTCGGCGGCCTGGAGCACGCCGCCCTGGCCGGCTTCCTGCTGGGCGCCGCCTCGCTGCGCACCCCGGTGGTGCTGGACGGCGTCATCGCCGGCTCGGCCGCGCTGGCCGCCAAGGCCATCGCCCCCGAGGTGCTGGCCGCCTGCATCGCCGGCCACCGCTCCGCCGAGCCCGGCCACCAGGCCGCGCTGGCGAAGCTCGGCCTGCGCCCGCTGATCGACCTGGACCTGCGGCTCGGCGAGGGCACCGGTGCCCTGCTGGCCCTGCCGCTGGTGCAGAGCGCGGCCCGGGCGATGCACGATGTAGCCACCTTCGACTCCGCCGGGGTCACCGAGAAGGCCTGACACACCCCGTCACCGCTCCGCGGACCGGCCCGAGGGCGCGCCGGACCGCGGAGCGGTGCCGTACCGTCCCCACACCCTCACCCCCGATCAGGAGCACCGCCGATGAGCGCGCCCACCCCGCACCCGAGCACCGAGGGCCGTACCCCCTACCCGGTGGGCCTGCTGCTGGCCGGCCGCCGCGTCGTCGTGGTCGGCGGCGGCCAGGTCGCCCAGCGGCGGCTCCCGGCCCTGATCGCCTCCGGTGCCGACCTGCACCTGATATCGCCGGCCACCACCCCGGCCGTCCAGGCGATGGCCGACGCCGGCGAGCTCACCTGGCACGCCCGCCCGTACCGGGACGGCGACCTGGCCGGCACCTGGTACGCCCTGGTCGCCACCGACGACCCGGCCGTCAACGCGGCGGTCAGCGCCGAGGCCGAGCGCGAGCGGGTGTTCTGCTCCCGCAGCGACGACGCCGCCGCGGCCACCGCCTGGACCCCGGCCAGCGGCCGCGACGCGGGCGCCACCGTCGCCGTCCTCACCGGCGACCCGCGGCACTCCGCCGCCCTGCGCGACGCCATCGTCGACGGCCTGCGGGACGGCTCGCTGGCCGCCCGCCAGTACCGCGCGCACGGCGCCGGCGTGGCCCTGGTCGGCGGCGGCCCCGGCGACCCGGACCTGATCACCGTGCGCGGCCGCCGGCTGCTCGCCGACGCCGACGTGGTCGTCACCGACCGCCTCGCCCCGCGCGAGCTGCTCGCCGAACTGCCCGAGCACGTCGAGGTGATCGACGCCTCCAAGATCCCGTACGGCCGCTTCATGGCCCAGGAGGCGATCAACCGCACCCTGGTCGAGCACGCCAAGGCCGGCAAGTTCGTGGTCCGGCTCAAGGGCGGCGACCCGTACGTCTTCGGCCGCGGCGGCGAGGAGCTGCTGGCCTGCGCGGAGGCCGGGCTGCCGGTCACCGTGGTGCCCGGGATCTCCAGCTCGATCAGCGTCCCCGCGGCGGCCGGCGTCCCGGTCACCCACCGCGGCATGACCCACGAGTTCACCGTGATCTCCGGCCACGTCGGCCCGGACGACGAGCGCTCGCTCACCAACTGGGAGGCCGCCGCGAGGATGAGCGGCACCCTGGTGCTGCTGATGGCCGTGGACAAGATCGGCGCGATCGCCGCCCGGCTGGTCGAGTACGGCCGGCCGGCGGACACCCCGGTCGCCGTCGTCCAGGAGGGCACCACCGCCGCCCAGCGCCGGGTGGACGCCACCCTCGGCACGGTCGCCGCGGTGGTCGAGGCCGAGGGCGTCAAGCCCCCGGCGGTCATCGTCATCGGCGACGTCGTCAACGTGCTGGCCGCGGCCTTCCAGCCGTAGGCCGGCGCGGACCCGCCGGGGCGAACGCGCCGCAGGGGCCGCGTCGCAGTCAACGCGCCGGAGTGGGAAGTCGGCCGGTCCGACTTCCCACTCCGCGGCCGTTCCGCGGCTACTCCAGCGGCTGCTCCGTCCAGATGACCTTCCCGGTCGCCGTGTAGCGCGTCCCCCAGCGGTCCGCGAACTGCGCGACCAGGAACAGCCCGCGCCCGCCCTCGTCCTCGGTCGCCGCGTACCGCAGGTGCGGCGAGGTGCTGCTGCCGTCCGACACCTCGCAGATCAGCGAACGGTCCCGCAGCAGCCGCACCCGGATCGGCCCGGAGCCGTACCGGATCGCGTTGGTCACCAGCTCGCTCAGAATCAGCTCGGTGACGAACGCGGCCTCCTCCAGCCCCCACGCCGTCAGCCGCTCCGCCACCGCGGCCCGGACCTCGCGCACCGCCGCCGGGTCGGAGGGCACCTCCCACTGCGCCACGTGGTCCGGGGCCAGCACCCTGGTCCGGGCCACCAGCAGGGCGATGTCGTCCTGCGGGTGCGCCGGCAGCATCGCCCCGAGCACGTCCGCGCAGGTCTGCTCGGGCGTGCGCGGCGGCCCGGTCAGCGCCGCCCGCAGCAGCTCCAGCCCCTCGTCGATGTCCCGCTCCCGGTCCTCCACCAGCCCGTCCGTGTACAGCACCAGCCGACTGCCCTCGGCGAGGTCCAGCTCGGCGGTCTCGAACGGCAGCACCGCCAGCCCCAGCGGCGGCCCGGTCGGCAGCTCCGGGAACACCACCCGGCCCTGCGGGTCCACCACGGCCGGCGGCGGATGCCCGGCGGTGGCCAGCGTGCAGCGCCGCGACACCGGGTCGTAGATCGCGTACAGGCAGGTCGCCCCGGCCAGCTCCGCGCGCCCGCCGCCCGCCGCCTCGTCCTGGTCGATCCGGTTCACCAGCTCGTCCAGGTGCCCCAGCAGCTCGTCCGGCGGCAGGTCCAGGGTCGAGAAGTTGTGGATCGCCGTGCGCAGCCGGCCCATCGTCGCCGCCGCGTGCAGCCCGTGCCCCACCACGTCCCCGACCACCAGCGCCACCCGCGCACCCGGCAGCGGGATCACGTCGAACCAGTCCCCGCCCACCCCGGCCTGCGCCGGCAGGTAGCGGTGCGCCACGTCCAGCGCCGTCTGCTCCGGCAGGTTGCGCGGCAGCAGGCTGTGCTGGAGCGTCACCGCCATGGTGTGCTCCCGGGTGTAGCGGCGGGCGTTGTCGATGCACACCGCCGCGTGCGCGACCAGCTCCTCCGCCAGCGCCAGGTCGTCCGCCTCGAACGGCTCGGCCCGCTGCGCCCGCCAGAACCGGGCCACCCCCAGCAGCACCCCGCGCGCCCGCAGCGGCACCCGCACCAGCGAGTGCACCCCGTACGCCAGCACCTGCGCCGACCGCTCCGGGTCCTGGTCCCGCCACTCGTCCACCTCCGCCAGGTGCGGTTCGATACCCGGCTCACCACTGTGCAGCGCCCCGGCCAGCGGGGTCTCGGGCACCACGTCCAGCACCGTTCCGACCGGGTAGAACGGCGCGTCGTCCCGTACGCCCGCCACCGCGGCGCGGCGCATCCGCCCCAGGGACGGGCTCGGCGGCGGCTCCTCGCCGGTCAGCACCTGGTCCGCCAGGTCCACCGTGACGAAGTCCGCGAACCGCGGCACCGTGACCTGCGCCAGCTCCTCCGCCGTCCGCGTCACGTCCAGCGTGCTGCCCACCGTCACCCCGGCGTCGTACAGCAGCCGCAGCCGCCGCTGCGCGCGCTCGGCCCGGCCGGACAGCGCCGCCAGCTCGGTGGAGTCGCGCAGCGTGGCGACGCATCCGGGCAGGCCGCCCGGCCGGTCGATCAGCCGGACGTTCACCGCCAGCAGCCGCTCCCCGGCCAGCACCACCTCGTCGGTGACCTGGCGCTCGGTGGTCAGCAGCTCCAGCGGCGCCTGCTCCAGGCCCAGCCCGGTCACGGGGCGGCCCTCGGCGTCCGGCGGCAGGTCCAGCAGCCGGCGCGCCTCGTCGTTGCAGAGCAGCAGCCGCCCGTCCCCGCCGATGATCATCACGCCCTCGCGCACCGCGTGCAGCACCGCCGCGTGGTGCTCGTACATCCTGGTCATCTCGACCGGGCCCAGCCCGTGCGTCTGGCGCCGCAGCCGCCGGCTGATCAGCGCCGTCCCCAGCGTGGCGAGCCCCACCGCGGCCGCCGCCGCGCCCAGCACCACCGGCAGCTGCCGCTGGCTGGCGCTGCTGATGTTCTTCAGCGTGACGCCCGCCGAGACCGCCCCGACCACCGAGCCGTCCGGCGCGTACACCGGGACCACCGCCTGCACCAGGCGGCCGAGCGTGCCCGAGACCTGCTGCGTCACCACCTGCCCGTGCAGGGCGGGCTCGTAGACGCCGACGAACTTCTGGCCGATCCGGGCCGGGTTCGGGTGGGTGTAGCGGATGCCCTGGTCGTTCAGCACGACGATGAAGTCCACGCCCGAGGCGACCCGTGCGGCTTCCGCGCTCGGCTGCAGGAGGGCCGTCGGATCGGGGGAGCGCAGCGCGGCGACGATGCCCGGGGAGTTGGCGAAGGTCTGCGCCACCGCCACCGAACGGTTGCGGGCCTCGTGCGTGGCGTCGTTGCGCGACTGCACCACCAGTGCCACCGCGGCCGCCACCACGAGCAGCAGCACGACCAGCACCTGGAGTGCGAAGACCTGCCCCGCCACCGACCGGTGCCACACCGGCCACCGCCGCTTCGCGTGCGGCAGCTGTGGCCGACCGTGTGGGCGCCCACCGGGGGAGCCGGCGGAGCCAGTGGCGCCAGAGGCCGACGGAGCCCAGGATCGGCCCGGATTTCGGGCCATACGGTCATATTTGCACTACGGCCAGCCGGGGACCACCCCGCTCCCTCCGCCGTTTGGCCTTCCCCGCCCGGGCTTGGCAAGATCGCAGGGTGTCCGAACCCCGCACCATCACCGACCCGGCCGACCCCCGCCTCGCCGACTACACCGGCCTGACCGACGTCGAACTGCGCCGCCGCCGCGAACCCGCCGAGGGCCTCTTCATCGCCGAGGGGGAGAAGGTCATCCGCCGCGCCCTGGCCGCCGGCTACCGGATGCGGTCGATGCTGCTCACCTCCAAGTGGCTGGAGGTGATGGGCGACGTCATCGCCGAGGCCGACGCCCCCGTCCACGTGGTCGAGCCCGCGCTCGCCGAAGCCGTCACCGGCTACCACGTGCACCGCGGCGCCCTCGCCTCGATGGAGCGCAAGCCCCTCCCCGACGCCGCCGAGGTGCTCGCCGGGGCCCGCCGGGTCGCCGTGCTGGAGGGCCTCGTCGACCACACCAACCTCGGCGCCATCTTCCGCAGCGCCGCCGCCCTCGGCATGGACGCCGTCCTGCTCTCGCCCGACTGCGCCGACCCGCTCTACCGGCGCGCGGTCAAGGTCTCCATGGGCGCCGTCTTCGCGGTCCCGTACGCGCGCCTGGACCCCTGGCCCGCCGCCCTCGACACCGTCCGCGAGGCCGGCTTCACCCTGCTCGCCCTCACCCCCGCCGAGGCCGCGGTCGACCTCCACACCCTCACCCCGCACGGCCTCCCCAAGGCCGCCCTGATGCTCGGCGCCGAGGGCGACGGACTCACCCCCCGCGCCATCGCCGCCGCCCACCACCCCGTCCGCATCCCCATGGCCCACGGCATCGACTCCCTCAACGTCGGCGCCGCCGCAGCCGTGGCCTTCTACGCCGTCACCACCCCCACCCCCTGACCGCCCGACTCCTCACGCACGCCCGGTCCACCGGCGCCCCCACCGGCCTCCGGGGGCCTGCACGAGAAGTCGGCCCGCCCGACTTCTCGCGAGCTGCCTCGCCCCGTTGCCGCCGATGGTCGGCCGACCCGGGGCCCCAGGCCCGTATCGCTTACGCCGAGGCCTTCCTCCGGTCGGCGTGCGCCCGCAGCATCCTCCGGAGCCGCGCCGCGCGAGAAGTCGGCTGGATCGACTTCTCGCGCGTGGGGGTTTTGCCGAGACCGCCTTCCAGGCGCTCGGTCGCAGCGGTCTCCGGGATCGCCCTGCACCGGAAGTCGGCCCGCCCGACTTCTCGCGCGTGTCCGGTTCGCCCCGGGGCCTCTACCGGGTACCTGGCCGTGGTGGGCCTTGGGTTGCTCCTGTGCCGGGGGTCGGCTCGGCCCGATCTGTAGTGCGCCGCTCGGCTCGTTGGTCCGGCCGCTGTACTGGAAGTCGGCGGGGCCGACTTCTCGTGTCGGCCGTCGTGGTGCGGATGGGGCCCGGGTGGCTTCAGCCGGTGGGGGAGGTGGGTGGGGCCGGGGCGGCGGCGGGGGGCGGGGTGGTGGCGCCGGGCCAGGATTCGTCGAGGGTGCCGTCGGGGCGGACGGTGTAGCGGGTGGAGGCGACGGCGCCGGTGACGGCCGAGCGTTCCTCGCGGACGACCGTGCTGCCGTCCAGTCGCCAGGTGGCCGCCGCCTGCGGGTCCGCCACCGAGGTGCGGGAGGTGGTGGCGACCGGGGTGTCCCCGGTGAAGGTGTAGAGCTGGACGAGGTCGACCTGGGTCGAACCCTCCGCCCGCCGCAGGACGACCACCGCGGCCGGCAGGCCCTTGTACCGGGCCGGCAGCACCGCGCTCAGCGTGATCTGCGGCCCGGCTCCGACCGAGTGCCCGTTCTGCAGGGCGACGGCCGGCCCGCCTGCCCCGTCGGGGTAGCTGCGGTTGGGCCAGTCCACCGGTGGCACGGGCGCCTGCGGGGCTGTCAGCCCGCTGTCCGCGCCACTGCGCGCCGCTGCCGGGAGCGGCGCGGTCGAGGCCTGAGGCGCGGTCGAGGCCTGCGGCACGACGTCCGCCGAGGTCCCCGGCACCGCCTGTTCGCCGCCGGGGCCCGTATTCACCACCACCGTGCTCGGTGGCCGCACGCTCCGGTTGTCCCGGTTCTCGCAGCCCTGCGCCGCCGCGATGGCCAGCGCCACCCCGATGGTCACGGTGACGAAGACCACCAGCCGCTGCCGGAGCAGCCGCTGCCGGGCGGTGCCGGGCCGCCCGCCGGGGGCGGGGGTGTGCTGGCGGTCCCGGGGGCGTGCCCGGTCGTGGGGGCCGGGGCGGCCCGGGGGCGGGGTCTGCGGACGGTCCGGACGCGCCCGCAGCGGGCGGGTCACCGGCGTGGCTTCGGGCCGCGGCGCGGGCGCGGCCGGTCCCTGGGGTCGCCGTCCGGCGGCCCCGGCGGCCCCGGCGGCCCCGGCGGCC
>NZ_JBHVRT010000027.1:0-37677 GCF_042885555.1 Kitasatospora sp. NPDC058048
GGGCCGGGCCCCGCGGTGCGCGCGGCCCGGCCCGCCGCCCCACAGACAGGTTCACCCGGCGAAGGAGCGGTGGCAGATGGTGCAGTCCGGCGGTGCGGCGGAGTTCGACTACGACGTGGTGGTGGTCGGGTCCGGCTTCGGCGGTTCGGTCGCGGCGCTGCGGCTGACCGAGAAGGGCTACCGGGTCGCCGTCCTGGAGGCCGGGCGGCGCTTCGACCGGGACGAACTGCCCAGGAACTCCTGGGACCTGCCGAACTACCTGTGGGCGCCGCGGCTCGGGCTGTACGGCATCCAGCGCATCCACCTGCTGGCCAATGTGCTGATCCTGGCCGGCGCCGGGGTCGGCGGCGGCTCGCTGAACTACGCCAACACCCTGTACGTGCCGCCGAAGGCTTTCTTCGAGGACCGGCAGTGGCGCCACATCACCGACTGGCAGCAGGAGTTGGCGCCGTTCTACGACCAGGCGCAGCGGATGCTCGGGGTCCGGCTCAACCCGACCCTCACCCCGTCCGACGTCCACCTCAAGGCGGCCGCCGAGCGGATGGGCGTCGGCGACACCTTCCACATGGCGCCGGTCGGGGTCTTCTTCGGCGACGGCGAGGACGCCGGGGGCACCTCCCGGACGGAGTCCGGGGGAGGCGCGGCCGAGGCGGCCCCGGGGGGCGAGGTGGCCGACCCGTACTTCGGCGGCGCCGGCCCGGCCCGCAAGGCCTGCGTGGAGTGCGGCGAGTGCATGACCGGCTGCCGGCGCGGCGCCAAGAACATGCTCACCGAGAACTACCTGTACCTGGCCGAGAAGGGCGGCGCGGAGATCCACCCGCTCACCACGGTGGCCCGGATCCGGGAGATCGGCGGGGCCGACGGGGGCCGGGGCTTCGCCGTGGACGTGCGCCGCACCGACGCGCGCTCGAAGACCGACCGGGTGAAGGCGGGTGCGCGGACCATCACCGCGGCCCGGGTGGTCGTCGCGGCCGGCACCTACGGCACCCAGTCGCTGCTGCACCGGATGCGGGACGGCGGCCACCTGCCCCGGATCTCGGAGCGGCTGGGCGAGCTGACCCGGACCAACTCCGAGGCCCTGGTGGGGGCGCAGACCACCGACCGGCGCTACGGCGCCAAGGCGGACTTCACCAAGGGCGTGGCGATCACCTCCTCGATCCACCCGGACGCCAACACCCACATCGAGCCGGTCCGCTACGGCAAGGGCTCCAACGCGATGGGCGCACTGTCCATCGCCCAGGTCAGGGGCGGCGGAACGCTCCCGCGCTGGCTGCGCTACCTGGGCAACTCGGTGCTCCACCCGGTGACCTTCGCCCGCTCGATGAACCAGCGCGGCTGGTCCGAGAAGACGATCATCGGCCTGGTGATGCAGTCGCTCGACAACTCGATCACCGTCTCGCTGAGGAAGGGCCCGCTCGGCAAGGCCCGGCTCACCTCCGCCCAGGGCCACGGCGAGCCCAACCCGACCTGGATCCCGGCGGCCGAGCGCGGCGCCCAGGCGCTGGCCGACGAGATCAACGGCTTCCCCGGCAGCACCGTCGGCGAGATCTTCGACATCCCGATGACGGCGCACTTCCTGGGCGGCTGCCCGATCGGCGACGCCCCCGGGACCGGCGTGGTGGACCCGTACCACCGGCTGTACGGCTACCCGGGGATCAGCGTGGTGGACGGTTCGGCCGTCTCCGCCAACCTGGGCGTCAACCCCTCGCTCACCATCACGGCCCAGGCCGAGCGCGCCCTGTCGATGTGGCCGAACAAGGGCGAGGCGGACCCGCGCCCCGCCCAGGGCGAGGAGTACCGGCGGGTCGCGGCGGTGGCGCCGGTGCGGCCGGCCGTGCCCGAGGGCGCGTTCGGCGCGCTGCGGCTGCCGCTGCTGCCCGTCCCGGAGGTCCCGAAGAAGCGCGGCTGAAGCCGGTCCGGCGGGCCAATCCGCCTGCGCCGGTTCCCGGTTGACAGCCGTTCGGGTCCGATGGGATAAACGGGCTCCCTGGGGCGGCCAGGAACTCGTCGAGCGGGGGGAGCGCGGGCCATGGCCAACTGCGCATCGTGCGGGGCGACTTCGGAGGAGGGGGCGCCCGCCTGCGGGTCGTGCGGCCGGCCGTTCGCGCCCCCGGCCCCGCCGACCGCCCCGCCGGCCGCCGTCCCGCCGCCACCGCCGGGTGCGGCCGCGCCCGTGCCGCCGCCCGTGCCGCCGCCCGGGTACGGGCCGCAGCCGGAGTACGGTCCGCAGCCGGGGTACGGGCCCGCGGCCGCGGCCCCGCCCGCCCTGGGCAGCTGGGGCGCCGGGCAGTCGTACGACAGGCAGCCCGCCCTCCAGCGTCTGCTGACGGCCGCGGACTGGCGCCCGGCGGCCAGGGCGGCCGTCGCGCCGACCCTCGTCCTGCTGGCCGTGGCGCTGGTCGCGGCGGTCCCGAGCGACTACCAGTACCAGTACCGGTTCGAGGCGCCCGGCTTCGGCGAGCGCTTCGGCGCGATGCTGTCGATGACCC
Organism: Kitasatospora sp. NPDC058048; assembly: GCF_042885555.1. Lineage (NCBI taxonomy): Bacteria > Bacillati > Actinomycetota > Actinomycetes > Kitasatosporales > Streptomycetaceae > Kitasatospora > Kitasatospora sp. NPDC058048. Next base: position 2,490 of record NZ_JBHVRT010000027.1, read on the forward strand.
TGAACGCGCTCGGCGCGCCGTTCCGGCTCGCCTACCAGAGCTCGGTGGGCCGGGGCCCGGACGGCTGGACCGAGACCGTCCGGGTGCTGCCGATGACCGTCACGGTCCTGTGGTGCCTGGCGCTCTGGCTCGGCCTGCGGGCCGGGCTGCGCCGGCGCAAGGCGGCCGAGGGCCAGCTGACCCGGGGCCAGGCCGCCGCCGAGGCGATGCGCACCGCGGCGGTCCTCGCGGCGGTGAGCCTGGCGCTCGGCCTGGTCGGTGGTACGGACTGGAGCCCGGACGGCCGCGGCGTGAAGTCCGACTACTTCGACTCCCGGGGCAAGCCGGAGCTGCTGGTCACCGCGGACTCCGGCTGGCTGGAGGCGGTCGCCTGGACCGTGGTGCCGGCCGCCCTGCTGACCTTCCTGGTGTACGGCACCGACGCGCTGCGCTGGGCGGCCTGGCGCAGCCGCTCGGTGCGCGGCTGGGCGGTGGCCGCGCTGACCGCCGGCCAGGCGCTCGCGGTCTCGGTGGGGCTGTCCTCGGTGGCGGCCTTCCTGCTGGTGTCGCTGAACAGCGAGGACGGGGCGTTGACCGGGGTCTCGCTGGCCTTCCTGCCCAACCTCGGCCTCGGCCTGCTCGGCTTCGGCTCGGGGGCGGGCTTCCGGACGCACACCGGTCTGTCCGGTGACGGCGGCGGCTCGTGGCGCGACCGCAGCAACGACACCGAGTTCTCCTTCTTCGACCTGCGGGACCTGGGCGCCGACTGGCGCTGGGCCGGCCTGGCCGCGCTCGTCGCGGCGGGCGTGCTCGGCTGGGCGGCGTACCGGCGGCGCCTGGACGCGACCGACCGGCTGCGCCTGGCGGCCCTGCACGCCGGGGCGCTCACCCTGCTGATGGCGCTCTCCGGGGCGCGGCTGGTGGAGACCACGTCCATGACGGGCTGGACCGAGACCGCCCGGATGGAGTTCTCGCAGGAGTCCTCGGCCGGGCTGGTGTTCCTGGGCACGCTGGTGGCCAACGCGGTCTGGGCGCTGGTCGGCGCCCTGCTGGTGCCGCCGCTGCTGGTGGCCGTCCGCGACCGGGGCGCGGGCGCGCCGAACGGCGCGGTGCCGTACGCCGAGTCCCCGTTCGCCCGTGCCCAGGGTGCCGCGCCGCACCCGGCGACGGTGCCGCCGCAGGTGCCGTACGCGACGCCGCCGCACGGCGTTCCGGCGCAGCAGGGCGGTCCGGTGCCGGGGTACGGCGTTCCGGCGCGGGCCGTCGTGCCGCAGGACGCGCCGTTCGACTCCGGGGCCGGGGTGAGCGAGGTGCTCGGCTCGCACGAGGAGCCGCCCGCCCCGGCCGGCAGGGCGCCGGTGCCCGGCGCGGTGCCGCCGCCCCCGGCCGAGGAGCCGGTCGACCCGAGCGTCTGGCGCAAGCACCCCTGACCCGGGCGGCCGTCGGGGTGCCGGAGGCCGGAGGCCGGGAGGACGGGGAAAGGGCAAAGGGCCCCGCGGGGGAACGGGGCCCTTTGTCGTTCAGCACTCGGCGTCAGGGCCGCGCCGGTGCTGGGGTGACGGCGCCGGGGGAGGAGCGCCGTCGTGTCGGTCGGCTTCGGGGTGCGCCGCGCGGCTCCGGCGTGGGTGGCCGGCCGTGCGGGGCGCGCACCTCCGTGCGCGGCGGGTCGGCACGCAGGTCTGCGCCGGTCCCACGCTCACGGAGCGTGAACTGACAATCGCTGCCACCGCCCTGCGGCGCGGCTGCGGAGAACGCCGTCGCGGGCCTCCTCGGTGGGCCGTGAGGCGCCGGGAGAACCGCTTACAACGAGCATCGTGCTGGACGAGGGGCTCGCTCTGCAACCGGTTCGGCACAGTTCGGCACAGAGCATTTCCCGACGGGGCCGCCGTCGATGATCACGGTGCGTAGTGGTTCGGATGGTTGTGGCGCACGGGGACGCGCGTAGCGGCACGAGTGGGACGGGGGAGTGCGCCCGGGCGCGCACCGGAACGGACCGGGGGTGCGACGGCCGGTCCCGGGCGTCCCCGGACTCCGGCCGTCCCACCTCTCGGCCCAGTCGCGGCCGGGGTCGCTGTCCCCTGCTCGCCGGCCGCGGCACCCGCGCACGGTCCCACGGAGCCGCGCGCCCGGCGGGCCGGGCGGCGGCACCACGTGCGCCGGTGGACTGGGGTGGAGCTCCACGCGTGGTCCTGCTGCCGTACGGTGCCCCCGCGGGGGCGGGCGGCGCGTCTGGCGGACGCGGCGCGGCCGTACGTTCGTCAGAAGCAACGAACCGCGGCCCCGCCCGGTCACGGTTCATTGGACGGGCAGACGAGTGAAACCGGACAGCCCGGTAGAATCGGTGTCCAGACACCCCACACCGTCCGCCGCAGCCGCAGTCCCGCCGGGGAGGCGGCCACGCGTGACACCTCGATACCGCTGCCGGAAGGCCGTCTGTGTCCTCTGCAATTCCCGTCCAGTCCGCGCCGGACAACGACCCCGTCCTGGTGGTCGACTTCGGCGCCCAGTACGCCCAGCTCATCGCCCGTCGGGTGCGTGAGGCGCGGGTCTACAGCGAGATCGTGCCGAGCAGCATGCCGGTCGCCGAGATGCTCGCCAAGAACCCCAAGGCGATCATCCTCTCCGGTGGCCCCTCGTCGGTCTACGAAGACGGCGCGCCGCAGATCGACCGCGCGATCTTCGAGGCCGGTGTCCCGGTCTTCGGCATGTGCTACGGCTTCCAGCTGATGGCCAAGAGCCTCGGCGGCACCGTCGACAACAACGGCGCCCGCGAGTACGGCCGCACTCCGCTGACCGTCTCCCGCACCGGCTCCACCCTGTTCGAGGGCGTCCCGGCGCAGCACTCGGTGTGGATGTCGCACGGCGACGCCTGCTCCGCCGCCCCGGAGGGCTTCGCCGTCACCGCCTCCACCGACCTGGTCCCGGTCGCGGCCTTCGAGAACGACGAGGCCCGGCTCTACGGCGTCCAGTACCACCCCGAGGTGCTGCACTCCGACCACGGCCAGCAGGTCCTGGAGCACTTCCTCTACCGCGGCGCCGGCATCGCCCCGACCTGGACCACCGGCAGCGTGGTCGACGAGCAGATCGCCCTGATCCGCGAGCAGGTCGGCGACAAGCGCGCGATCTGCGGCCTGTCCGGCGGCGTGGACTCCGCGGTAGCGGCCGCCTTGGTCAACAAGGCCATCGGCGACCGGCTGACCTGCGTCTACGTCGACCACGGCCTGATGCGCAAGGGCGAGACCGAGCAGGTCGAGAAGGACTTCGTGGCCGCCACCGGCGTCCAGCTGAAGGTCGTCGACGCCGCCGAGCGCTTCCTGAACGCGCTGAAGGGGGTCACCGACCCCGAGGAGAAGCGCAAGATCATCGGCCGGGAGTTCATCCGGGTCTTCGAGCAGGCCCAGGCCGAGATCGTCGCCGAGGCCGGCGAGCAGGGCGAGTCGGTCGACTTCCTGGTCCAGGGCACCCTGTACCCGGACGTGGTGGAGTCCGGTGGCGGTACCGGCACCGCGAACATCAAGTCCCACCACAACGTCGGCGGCCTGCCCGAGGACCTCCAGTTCCAGCTGGTGGAGCCGCTGCGCAAGCTGTTCAAGGACGAGGTCCGGATGGTCGGCCAGGAGCTGGGCCTGCCGGAGGAGATCGTCCAGCGCCAGCCGTTCCCGGGCCCGGGCCTGGGCATCCGGATCGTCGGCGAGGTCACCAAGGAGCGTCTGGACCTGCTCCGCGACGCCGACGCGATCGCCCGCGAGGAGCTGACCGCGGCCGGTCTGGACCGCGAGATCTGGCAGTGCCCGGTCGTGCTGCTCGCCGACGTCCGCAGCGTGGGCGTGCAGGGCGACGGCCGCACCTACGGCCACCCGATCGTGCTGCGCCCGGTCTCGTCCGAGGACGCCATGACCGCCGACTGGTCGCGCCTGCCGTACGACGTGCTGGCGAAGATCTCCACCCGGATCACCAACGAGGTCCGCGACGTGAACCGCGTCGTCGTCGACGTCACCAGCAAGCCGCCGGGCACCATCGAGTGGGAGTGATCACTCCCGCCGGCCGCCGGGACGCCACTTCGTCCTGAGGCCGATGCCTGAACGGTCGCGCCGTCGTTCCCGTACTTGAGGGAGCGACGGCGCGACCGTTTGCGGTGCGGGCGTCGCTCTCCGGGAGGACCTCCCACCGAAAGCGGCCGGGAGCGGGCAGAATGCGGACCGGACCTGTCAGGGACTGGCAGGCGGCGAGGGAAGGTGTGAGGGATGTCGGAGGCCAGCAACTCGGTGCCGGCCGGTGGCGGCGCGGCCGGCCGGGCCGCCAGGGCGGCGCAACTGCGGGCGCTCGCGTCCAAGTACGCGCTGCTGCCGCTGCGGCTCTTCCTCGGCGTCACCTTCGTCTACGCCGCGCTCGACAAGCTCTCCGACGCCCACTTCCTGGCCGGGGCGGGCGACCCGGCGTCCTTCGTCTCGCAGACCCAGGCCGCCAAGGCGGGCGGCAGCCCGATCTCCTTCCTGCTCGGCCCCGCCCTCGACCACCCGACCCTGTTCGCGCTCGCCGTCGCCTTCGGCGAGCTGGCGGTGGGCCTGGGCACCCTGCTCGGCCTCTGGGGCCGGGCCGCCGCGCTCGGCGGCGCGCTGCTCAACCTCAGCCTGTGGCTGACCGTCAGCTGGAGCGTCTCGCCGTACTACCTCGGCAACGACCTGGCCTACCTGATGGCCTGGACGCCGCTGCTGCTGGCCGGCACGCCGTACCTGTCGGTGGACGGCTACCTGGCCCGCCGGGCCGGACGGGACCGCGCGCGCGGGCTGGGCGAGGACCACGTCAAGCGCCGGGCCCTGGTGGACGGCGGGATCGCGGCCGTCGCGATCGGCGGGGCCGGGCTGCTCACCGGCTCGCTGACCCGGACCTTCGGCCGGGACAGGTCGGCCGCGCCCGAGCCGTCGGCGGCCCCGGTCTCCGCCGCCGCGTCCGGCGCGGCCCCGGCCTCCGCCGCCCCGGCGACGGCGCCCACGGTGCCCGCCGCGAGCGTGCCGGTCGGCGGCTCGGCCCAGGTCAAGGACCCGGCCACCGGGGACGCCGTGTACATCGTCCAGCCCAAGGCCGGCCAGTACTGCGCCTTCTCCGCGGTGTGCACCCACTCCGGCTGCGCCGTGGACGCGCCGAAGAACGGCCAGCTGTACTGCCCCTGCCACGGCTCCCGGTTCGACGCCGCGACCGGTGCGGTGGTCAACGGGCCGGCGGTCAAGCCGCTGCCCAAGTACGCCGTCAGCAAGGACGGGGACCGGCTGGCCCTGGGCCCGCAGCAGAGCTGAGGGCCCGGAGCCGGTCAGGGGCGGCGCGGGACGTCCGGGGGCCCGCCCGGCCGCTCACTCCTCGCGGTCGGGCCGGCCGCGCCGGGCCACCGCCGCGACCGCGCCGGCCAGGCCGCCGACACCGAGCACGATGAAGGTGACCGGGATGACGATCCGCCCGTTCACCGACTGGTCGTTGAGCGCCGCGACCAGGTAGAGCACCGCGAGTACGGTGAACAGCGCGCCCGCGATCAGCGAGAACAGGTCGAGCCGGTGCTTCCTCACTGCTGGACCACCTTGATGTTGCCGAGCCCGATTCCGAGTTCGAGATTGAGGGTCCCCTTGGCCGGCTGCCCGTTGGCAGGGCCGATCAGGTAGGTGTGCCGCCCGGTGCCGTCGCTCCGCTCGCCCGGGACGGTGACGTTGCCCAGGCCGATCCGGGTCACCAGGTTCACCGTGATGTCGTCCGGCACGGTGACCGTCATGTCGCCGGTTCCGAGGTCGACCTTGGTGGCGAGGGTGGCCCCCGCCGGGTCGAGCGCGGAGAGGTCGAGCCTGATCTGCCCGGCGCCCAGGTTGTACCGGTCGTGCAGGTCGGTCGCCGAGGCGACGGTCCAGGTCCGATCGCCGACGGCGTTGCGCATGGAGTCCGGCGAGTGGCCGACGAAGGCCAGTGCCAGGGTGAGCAGCAGGCCGGTCACCGCCAGCCGGCGGGCCCGGCCGAACTTCGCGCCGACCAGCAGCGTCAGGCCCACCACCAGCAGCGCGGTGGCCAGCACCGTCGCACCCAGCACGGTGGGGTCGTGGTGGTCGGCGGAGGCGGCCCAGACCGAGGCGCCCGCGCCGATCGCCAGCAGGAAGCCGAAGAAGCCGAGCGCCGAGCGCTCCCGGGGGCGCCGTACGGCGGCGGGCGCGGGGCGCCGCGCGGGGTGCTCCTTGCGCAGCGGGTCGCCCTGCGGCAGGTCGGCGCGCTGCCACCAGGGCCGGGCCGGGCCACCGGCCGGCGGCACCGGGGTGCCGAACGGCGGGGTCGGGGTGCCGAACGGCGGCGTCGGGGTGGCCGAGGAGCCGCCCCCGTACGGATTGCGCTCGGGGTGGCGGGGGTCCCACAGGTAGCCGCCGGCGCCGGGGGCCGGGCTGTCGGCGGGGCCCTTTCCGGCCCGGGCGGACTCGTCCTGCTCCGGCCGCGGCCAGCGGTAGGCCCCGGCGCTCCCGGCGTTCCCGGCGTTCCCGGCGCTCCCGGCGCTCCCGGCGCCCGCCGTGCCGCCGGTGACCCCGGTGCCCTCGGACCCGTCGGACCCCGGGACGTGGCGGTCGTACGGCCCGCCGCCGCGGCGGTCGCGCCCCCGGCCGCGGCCCCGGCGGCGCTCCGGGTCGTAGCGCACCGCCAGGAAGACCAGGGCGGCGAGCAGCAGCAGCGGGAACATCTGGTCCCCGTCGCCCATCGAGGAGAAGAACACCCCGGTGCCGATCACGGTCAGCAGCACCGCGCCGACCGACTGGCCGTCCACCCGCCCGGTGAGCACCCGCTGGAGCTCGGTGCGCCCGCCGCGGCCCTTGGACTCGTCGTCGGTCGGGACGATCAGCCAGGCCAGGCCGTACAGGAACAGCCCGAGGCCGCCGGAGAGGCAGAGCACCACCGTGACGATCCGGAAGACCACCGGGTCGATGTCCAGGTGCCGGCCGAGGCCGCCGCAGACGCCGGCCACCACGCGGTGGTGCTCGGCCCGGGTCAGTGGCGGGCGGTCCGGTTCCGGCGGGGCGGCGGGCCCGGCCTCCTCGATGCGGGGGTCCTCGGTCATGGGCACCATCCTTCCGGCAGCGGCGGGCCCGGCCCAACCGGGTCGATCCCTGTCCGTACCCTGACTTGTCCCTGATACGCGATGGGGACACACCCTGATGCGCCCGTGGGCGCGCGCGTGGAACCATCGGTGCCGTGGCAGCCCCCGGTACCGATCCCCGACCCACCGCCCCCGACGCCGCGTCGTCGGCCGGCGCCGACCCGAGCGCGCCCGACGACGGGAGGCCGCCCTACCGGCGGCTCTACCGCAGCCCGCAGGGACGGATGCTCGGCGGCGTCGCGCACGGCCTGGCGGTGCACCTCGGGCTGCCGGTGCGGTGGGTGCGGATCGCCTTCGTCGTGCTGTTCTTCGCGCAGGGGATCGGTGCCCTGCTGTACGCCGCGTTCTGGTTCGTGGTGCCGATCGGCATCGGCGAGCCCTCGCAGCGCGGCGGCGCCCAGTGGGTGTACGTCAACGGGGTGTTCGTCCCGGCCTCGCCCGGGCTGCAGGGCGGCCTGCTGAGCAAGGGCGGCCAGGCCGGCGGCTGGGTGGCCCGGATGCGCCGGCTGCTCCAGCACACCCTGCAGGGCGAGCCGGTGGGCGCCCCCGCGGAGGGGGAGGAGGCGGCGCCGGCCGGCAAGGCCGGGCAGGGCGGCCTGGGCCAGCTCGCCGCCCTGGTGATGACGGTGATCGGCCTGATCGCCCTGCTCAACGTGCTCGGCCTGCAGACCGCCAAGCCGTACACCTGGCCGCTGCTGGCGATCGGCGTCGGCGTGGCGCTGGTCTGGCGGCAGGCCGACGACTCGCGCTGGCAGCGCTGGTTCGGCATCGAGGAGGGCGAGAAGCGGCGCGGCGCCTACACCCGGGTCGGCGCCGGCGTGCTGCTCGCGGTGGCCGGCACCATCGCGCTGCTCGCCATGCAGGGCAGCGGTTCCACGCTCGGCTCGGTGGTCGAGGCCTCGCTCGCGGTGCTGGCCGGCGTGCTGGTGCTGCTGGGCCCGTACGGACTGCGGCTCTGGCAGGACCTCGGGGCCGAGCGCACGGCCCGCATCCGCGCCCAGGAGCGGGCCGAGATCGCCGCGCACATCCACGACTCCGTGCTGCACACCCTGACCCTGATCCAGCGCCGGGCCGAGGACCCCAAGGAGGTGCTGCGGCTGGCCCGCTCGCAGGAGCGCGAGCTGCGGCTGTGGCTGTACCGCCCGGAGGCCGCCGCCGAGGCCGCGCCGGACACCATGGCGGAGAGCCTGCGGGCCGCCGTCGCCGAGGTCGAGGACCGGCACGGCGTCCCGGTGGAGCTGGTGATCGTCGGCGACTGCCCGATGGACGAGAGGATCGCGGCACAGATGCAGGCCGCGAGGGAGGCGACCGTCAACGCGGCCAAGTACGGTGGCGGGGGACCGGTCCAGGTCTACGCCGAGGTGGAGGGGAGGACGGTGTCGGTGTTCGTCCGCGACCACGGCCCCGGCTTCGACCCCGACACGGTGCCCGAGGACCGGATGGGCGTACGGGAGTCGATCATCGGCCGGATGAAGCGCAACGGCGGCACCGCTCGGGTGCGGCCGGCGGCGGGCGGCGGCACCGAGGTCGAGTTGGAGATGGAGAGAGCGGATGACTGAGGCAGCTCCGGAGCGTACTGCGCGGGTCGTGCTGGTGGACGACCACCGGATGTTCCGGACGGGGGTCAGGGCCGAGATCGGCCGCACCGAGGTGACCGGCATCGACGTGGTCGGCGAGGCCGACGACGTGGACTCGGCGGTCCGCGTGGTCGCCGAGACCAGGCCGGACGTGGTGCTGCTCGACGTCCACCTGCCGGGCGGGGGCGGCGTCGAGGTGCTGCGCCGCTCGGCCGGGGTGATGGGCGAGGGGTCGGGCGGCGCCGCGCGCGGCGCCTCGGACAAGAACGGCGGCGAGCGACGGGAGGGCGTGAAGTTCCTGGCGCTGTCGGTGTCGGACGCCGCCGACGACGTCATCGGCGTCATCCGCGGCGGCGCGCGCGGCTACGTCACCAAGACCATCACCGGCACCGACCTGGTGAACGCGATCTTCCGGATCGCCGACGGCGACGCGGTGTTCTCGCCCCGGCTGGCCGGCTTCGTGCTGGACGCCTTCGCCGCCACCGACACCCCGCCGGTGGACGAGGACCTGGACCGGCTCACCCAGCGCGAGCGGGAGGTCCTGCGGCTGATCGCCCGCGGCTACGCCTACAAGGAGATCGCCAAGCAGCTCTTCATCTCGGTGAAGACGGTCGAGAGCCACGTCTCCGCGGTGCTGCGCAAGCTCCAGCTGAGCAACCGCCACGAGCTGACCCGCTGGGCCACCGCCCGCCGTCTGGTCTGAGGCTCCGAGGCTCCGAGGCTTTGAGGGGCCCGAGGCTCTGAGGGGCCGGGGCGCCCGGCGCCCTCGAAGGCCGGTGCGGGCCCGTCCGACCGGCCCGCACCGGCCCGAACCGGCCCCGGTCGCCCGGGGCGGGCGGGCTTGTCGGTGGGTGGCCATAGACTCGATGTGCCATGAGTAGCCTCTTTGACGACCTTCCGCTCCCCGGTTTCGAGGCACCCGCCGCCGGGTCGAAGCAGCCCGCCGCTCCCCTCGACGAGGAGCCCCCGCCGTACGACGACGACGTTCCGTACGACGCGTACGAGGAGGCCATCCCGGACGGGCTGTTCCGGACCGACCACTCCGCCGAGGCGGAGCGGGACGCCTGGTACCGCAACGGCGCCGCGCGGACGGTGGTGGACCCGGCGCAGCTGCTGGAGGGGATGAACGACCCGCAGCGCGAGGCGGTGCTGCACGCGGGCTCGCCGCTGCTGATCGTGGCCGGCGCCGGCTCGGGCAAGACCCGGGTGCTGACCCACCGGATCGCCCACCTGCTGGGCGCCCGCGGGGTGCAGCCGGGGGAGATCCTGGCGATCACCTTCACCAACAAGGCGGCCGGCGAGATGCGCGAGCGCGTCGAGGCGCTGGTCGGCCCGCGCGCCCGGGCGATGTGGGTCTCCACCTTCCACAGCGCCTGCGTGCGCATCCTGCGCCGCGAGTCCAAGCAGCTGGGCTTCACCTCCAGCTTCTCGATCTACGACTCGGCGGACTCGCAGCGGCTGATGTCGCTGGTCTGCCGGGACCTCGACCTGGACCCGAAGCAGTTCCCGCCGAAGTCCTTCACGGCGAAGGTCAGCAACCTCAAGAACGAGCTGATCGACGAGGAGACCTTCGCCGACCGGGCCGCCAACCCGATGGAGAAGAAGCTCGCCGAGGCGTACGCGCTCTACCAGCGGCGGCTGCGCGAGGCCAACGCGCTGGACTTCGACGACATCATCATGACGACGGTGAACCTGCTGCAGGCCTTCCCCGACGTCGCCGAGCACTACCGGCGCCGGTTCCGGCACATCCTGGTCGACGAGTACCAGGACACCAACCACGCCCAGTACATGCTGGTCAGGGAGCTGAGCGGGGGCTCCGTCGCGGCCGCGCCCAGGCGCACCGCGGACGGCGACCTCGTGAACCCGGCGGCCGGGCGGCTCGCCGAGGTGCCGCCGGCCGAGCTGTGCGTGGTCGGTGACGCGGACCAGTCGATCTACGCCTTCCGCGGCGCGACCATCCGCAACATCCTCCAGTTCGAGGAGGACTACCCGAACGCGACCACGATCCTGCTGGAGCAGAACTACCGCTCCACCCAGACCATCCTGAGCGCCGCCAACGCCGTCATCGAGCGCAACGCCAACCGCCGCGAGAAGAAGCTGTGGACGGCCGGCGATCACGGCGAGAAGGTCATCGGCTACGTCGCGGACGACGAGCACGGCGAGGCCCAGTTCATCGCCGACGAGATCGACCGGCTCACCGACAAGGGCGAGGCCAAGCCCGGCGACGTCGCGATCTTCTACCGGACCAACGCCCAGTCCCGCGTGTTCGAGGAGGTGTTCATCCGGGTCGGCCTGCCGTACAAGGTGGTCGGCGGGGTGCGCTTCTACGAGCGCAAGGAGGTCCGGGACGTCCTGGCGTACCTGCGGGTGCTCTCCAACCCGGAGGACACCGTGCCGCTGCGCCGGATCCTCAACGTGCCCAAGCGCGGCATCGGCGAGCGGGCCGAGGCGATGATCGACGCGCTGGCCGCGCGGGAGCGGATCTCCTTCGCCCGGGCGCTGGTCCGGGTCGACGAGGCCTACGGGATGGCCGCGCGCTCGGCCAACGCCGTCAAGAAATTCAACACCCTGATGGCCGGGCTGCGCCAGGTCGTCGAGTCGGGCGCGGGCCCGGCGGCGGTGCTGGAGGCCGTGCTGGAGGAGACCGGCTACCTGGCCGAGCTCCAGGCGTCGACCGACCCGCAGGACGAGACCCGGGTGGAGAACCTCCAGGAGCTCGCCTCCGTCGCCCTGGAGTACGAGCAGGACCCGGGCGAGCGGCCGGACGGCGACGCCGAGGGCACGCCGCCGGTCGGCTCGCTGGCCGACTTCCTGGAGCGGGTCGCGCTGGTCGCCGACTCCGACCAGATCCCGGACGACGACGAGAACGGGCAGGGCGTCATCACGATGATGACCCTGCACACCGCCAAGGGCCTGGAGTTCCCGGTGGTCTTCCTGACCGGCATGGAGGACGGGATCTTCCCGCACATGCGGGCGCTCAACCAGGTCAAGGAGCTGGAGGAGGAGCGCCGGCTCGCGTACGTCGGGCTCACCCGGGCCCGCGAGCGGCTGTACCTGACCCGCTCGGTGCTGCGCAGCGCCTGGGGGCAGCCGGCCTACAACCCGGCCTCGCGGTTCCTGGAGGAGATCCCGGAGACGCTGGTGGAGTGGAAGCGCACCGGGGCGGCGCAGGCGCCGGTCCAGCGCGGCTTCTCCTCCGGCTCGTCCTGGGGCAGGTCCTCGTCCGGGGGCGGCGGTTCGCGGTCCTCGTCGACGGCGGCCGCGCCGAAGGCGGGCTGGGGGCAGTCGGCCCGGCGCGGCGGCCGGACGGTGGAGCGCGAGGCCGTCTCGCTCGCGGTCGGCGACCGGGTCACCCACGACAGCTTCGGGCTGGGCACGGTGATGGCCGTCACGGGCGCCGGCGACCGAGCGCAGGCCACCGTCGACTTCGGTGCCGAGGGCCGCAAGCAGCTGCTGCTGCGCTACGCGCCCGTCGAGAAGCTGTAGGGCGGCTCAGCGCGGGTCCAGCCCGTTCGCGAGGAACCAGGGCAGCGGGTCGATCGGTCCGCTGCCCTGCGGCCGGATCTCGAAGTGCAGGTGCGGGCCGGTGCTGTTGCCGCTGGTGCCGACGAAGGCGATCACGTCGCCCTGCTTCACCGGGCCCTTGCGCACCTTGTACGCCCGCAGGTGGCAGTACCAGGCCTCGGTGCCGTCGGGCATCTTGATGATCGTCATGTAGCCGTAGAACGGGTTCCACTGGGTGCGCAGGGTGCCGTCGGTCACGGCGTAGACCTCGGAGCCGCCGTCCACCGGGAAGTCGATGCCGGTGTGCCGGTTGGCCCAGTGGGTGCCGGCCTCGCCGAACTGTTCGCCGAGACCGTGCCGGGCGACCGGCATGACCACCTTGGGCCGGACCGGCTCGGGCGCCGGCTCGGCGGTGGGCTGCGCGGTGGGGGCCTCGGTGGGCTGGGCGCCGGCCAGCGGCAGGCGGGCGTCGCCGCGCGAGGCCTGGGTCGGTGCGCCGGCCGCGACCGCCTGGGCCGCCGCCTGGGCGGCGGTGGTGTCCGGGGCGTTGTCGGCCGCGCTCCGCGGCACCTGTCCGGCGGCCTGGGCGCGCTGCTGGTCGGCCTCCCCCTGCACCGTGATCGCCGCCGCCGCGGCCACCCCGAGCGCGGCCACCGACGGCAGCGCGACCCGCAGCAGCGCCGTCCGGGTGGCCGCCCTGGCGGCGCCGCGGCGCTGGGCACGGGACTGCTCGCGGGCGGCGAGGCGCAGCTCCGCGCGGGTCGGACGGGCGGCTGCATCGGGAGCCATCGGGGGCTGCCTCCTCGGTGGGCCTCGGACGTCGTCGGGCGGGGGAAGACAGCCGTGACTGTAGCTCCCTGGCCGACGCCCCGGAAAAACCTCCGGATGTCAAGGGGGCGGCCGGGGGGTCTGTGCGGAGGTTGCGGGGAGGTGGGGTAGGCCCGCCGCTGGCAAGGGCCGGAGCTGTGACTTTGCCCTCCTCTTGGGAGGTGGCACGGTCAACCGTGCCGGGTGGCGCTAACCTCCCCTCAGGTTGGTTATTGACCGTTAACCGCGACGGCGGCCCACGAGGCCCGGTCGGATGGTGGACGACGACGTCCAGGAGGCAGTCATGAGTGTGTCGGGGCCGATCCGTGTGGTGGTCGCCAAGCCCGGGCTCGACGGTCACGACCGTGGTGCCAAGGTCATCGCGCGCGCCCTGCGCGACGCCGGTATGGAGGTCATCTACACCGGACTGCACCAGACGCCCGAGCAGGTCGTCGACACCGCGATCCAGGAGGACGCGGACGGCATCGGGCTGTCCATCCTCTCCGGCGCCCACATGACGCTGTGCGCGCGGGTCCTGGAGCTGCTGAAGGAGCGCGACGCGGAGGACATCAAGGTCTTCTGCGGCGGGATCATCCCGGACGAGGACATTGCCGAGCTCAAGGCGATGGGTGTCGCGGACATCTTCACCCCGGGCACGCCGACCCGCGACGTGGTCGCCTGGGTCGAGTCGAACCTGCGGGCCGGCTGAACCACCGCGCGTCGAGCGGGCCGCCCCTCCCCGGGGCCGGCCCGCTCCGCCGTTCCGGGGCCCGGCGGCCCCCCGGCTCAGCCCGCCAGCTCCGCGAGCATCGCCGCCCGGAAGCGCAGGGTGCCGGCCAGCCGGGTGAAGGTCTCGGACCACGCGGAGTCCGGGGCGGCCCCGGCGGCCAGCTCCTCCACCGCGGCGGCCGTCTCCGGGGCGAGCGCGCGCTCCGTCATCCCGAGCACCCCGCTGTGGCTCCACGGGTACGCCCCGGAGGCCGCCGCCCGGGCCAGGGCGGCCACCACGGCCGTGGACAGCGGCGGCGTCCACGGAGTGGCGCAGGCGCCGAGCAGCTGGAAGGCCTCGCCCAGCCCGTGCGCCGTGATGAACGCCGCCGTCCAGACGGCCCGCTCCTCCGGCGGGAGGACGGCCAGCAGCTTGGCCGGGGCGCCGGTGGCGCGCGCCGCGCGGGCCCGCGCACCGCGCCCGGACGGGGCCGGGCCGAGCAGCGCCCGCGCCCAGTCGGCGTCCTGCTGGCGGACGGCGGCCCGCGCCCAGGCCTCCCGCAGGTCGTCGGCCCAGCTGCTGCTGGTCTCGTCGATGCTGTCGCCGACCCGCAGGGCGAGCAACTGCTCGGGCGTCAGCCCGGTGCTCTCCGGCCAGAGCGACAGCGGCGCGGCGGCCACCACCTCGCCGAACCACCAGGCCCGTTCGCCGCGCCCGGTGGGCGACTTGGGCGCGATCCCGTCGCGCTGCATCTGCGCGTCGCACTCGGCGGGTGGGGTGACCAGCAGATGCGTGCCGGTGCCGGCGAGCCGGACGGCGGCCCGCGCCCGCTCGGCCATCCGGCGGGCCAGGGCCGAGCCGGGGAGGGTGGAGAGCAGTTCGGCGGCGGTGGCCCGGACGTTCTTGCTGCGGTCGCCGAGGGCGGCCTCCAGGAACGGTTCGTCCGCGGGGGAGAGGCCGTCCTGGAGGGCGTCCAGGAAGAGCAGGCGGTCCTCGGCGCGCTCGGTGGACCAGGTGCCGCGCAGCAGTTCCAGGCCGGCCGCCGGATCGCGCCGGCGCAGCAGCGTGAGGTGGGTGACCCGCTCGGCGAACAGGCCCTCGTGCCAGAGCCGGTCGTCCGTCGGCTGCTGCGGCAGGTCGGGGGCGGTGGTGCGCAGCACGAACCGCCAGTCGGGGTTCTGCTCGGCCAGCCAGCGGCCCGGCGGACCGGCCAGGGCCACGGTGTCGGGGCGCAGTTCGCTGCGGGCGCGGGCGGCGTCGAGCAGGCCGGGTATCAGCGCGGCGGGCGGGCGCAGGCCCCGGGCCCGGGCGGTGGCGAGCCACTGCGGCAGCAGCTCGGCCAGGTTGGCCAGGGTGCCGCCGCCGCTGCCGGCCCGCCCCGAGAGCAGGACGGCCAGCCGGCGGGCGGCCGGCTCGGGCAGCTCCGGGCGGGTGTCCTCGGCCGAGGGCGGGCCGGGCGGCCCGGCGGCCGGTACGGGCAGTGCTCCGGCCCGGCGGCGGACGGCGGCCAGCGCGGCCAGCTCCAGCAGGGCGGTGGCCGGATCGCTCCGGTCCACGGCGTCGGCGAGCGGCAGGGCGGTGGCCGGGAGCGGGCGGCGGTCGGTGCCGAGCAGGGCGCTGGTGTGCAGGGTCTCCCACGGGTCCTGGGTGATCGTCATGCCGGGTTCTCCTGGGCAGTGTCTGGGGTGTGTCCGGGGCACGCTCCGGGGCGTGGCTGGGGCACGCCCTAAGCGTTGGTGAGGCCGACCGGGCGTCGGCCGGCGGCCCAGGCCGTGACCGGGGCGAAGCCCTGGTGGCCGTACTCGCCGAAGACCGTCAGCGGGCGGCCGGTGGAGACGGCGGCCAGCCGCCACAGGGCCGTCTCCGGGACGGTCGAGGCACGGACCGGCACGGTGTGGTGGCCGTCCGTCAGGAACCAGCCGTCCGGGGTGCGGACCGGGACGACGTCGCCGAGCACGGTCGGCCGGCTCTCCAGCCACGGGTCGTCGGCGACGGCGGTGCCGTAGCCGGCCACCGCCTCGGCGACGGTGAGCCCGGCGGGCGGTTCGGCGGGGCCCGGCTCGGGGGCGCCGTAGCGCTCGCCGAGGGTGGCGCGCAACGGGTGGGCGCCCGGGTGGTAGGCGAGGTCGGCCTCCACCAGGTGGCCGGTGGGCAGGGCGAGGGCGGGGGCCTGGCCGGTGCGGCCGAAGGAGAGCAGCAGCGCCGGGCGGCCGGTCTTGGCGCCGCGCAGCCAGATCCGGCGGGTGATGAGCCGCTCGTCCGAGGTGTCGCGGCTGCCGAGCACCAGCCAGCGGTCGCGGACGGTCGGGCCGGCCAGCACCTCGTTGCTCTCCACGGTGTAGCCGACCCGGGTGCGGACGGTGGCGGCCAGCTCGGCGGGCAGTTCGTCCAGCCGGGTGGCGGCGGTGGCGAGCAGGTGCAGCATCGCGTACTCCTCCAGCAGCCGCTCCTGCGGCAGCGCGTCCAGTTCGCGGACCCGGGCGGCCAGGCCGGGGGCCTGTGCGTCGACCATCCGGGCGGCGACCTCCTCCCAGGGCCCGGCGGTGGACCGGTCGGCGAGGCCGTGCCGGATCCGGTCGGCCAGTCGCAGCCGCAGCTCGGCCGCGCCGGCCGCGACCCGGGCGCCGCGCCGCTCGGCCCGGCGCCGGGCGCCCTCCGGATCGACGACCTGCTCCTTCACGCGCTTCTCGGCGCGCTCCTGGCGGGACGTGAGCCACTCGGCCACCCAGTCGGCGGGCTCCCCGGCCGGGATGGCCTGCGGGGTTCCGCTCCACAGCAGGAGGAGCCCGAGCGCGTGCTTGCACGGGAACTTCCGGCTGGGGCAGCTGCACTGGTAGGCGGGCGTGGCGAGTTCGATCGCGGTGCGGTACGGCGTGCGGCCGCTGCCCTTGCACTCGCCCCACAGCGCGGTGCCGTCGGTGCCGGTGCCGGACCACGGCGCGGGCGCGGACAGCTTGCCCGCGGCCTTCTGCGAGGCCGCGTCAGGTGCCAGGGACAGGACGTGTTCGGTGCTCCAGCGTTCCTCCATGCGACCGACCGTAGGCGGCGGCACTGACATCGGCTGACGGCCCGTCCGGGGCCCCGCCGGGTTGTCAGTGGCTCGGTGCAGGGTGGGTTCCACAGGCCGGGACGCCGACCTGGCTCCCCCCGATCACCCTTGCGCCCGGGGCACCCGTGTGCCCGGCGGCAGACCCGAAGGAGCCCCCATGACCGACGTTCTGCGGCAGCACGCCGAGGACGCGTTCGCCGGCGAACTGGCCGCGCTGGCCGCACAGGACGACCGTCCGCGTCCCGAGCGCTGGAAGCTCTCGCCGTGGGCCGTGGCGACGTACCTGCTCGGCGGCGAACTGCCCGACGGCACCCGGATCACCCCCAAGTACATCGGCCCGCGCCGGGTCGTCGAGGTCGCCGTGACGACGCTGGCGACGGACCGCGCGCTGCTGCTGCTCGGCGTGCCGGGCACCGCGAAGACGTGGGTGTCCGAGCACCTGGCGGCGGCGATCAGCGGCGACTCCACGATGCTGGTGCAGGGCACCGCCGGCACCCCCGAGGAGGCCGTCCGGTACGGCTGGAACTACGCCCAGCTGCTCACCCGCGGGCCCAGCCGGGACGCCCTGGTGCCCTCGCCGCTGATGCGGGCGATGGCCGAGGGCAGGATCGCCCGGGTCGAGGAGCTCACCCGCATCCCGGCCGACGTGCAGGACAGCCTGATCACCATCCTGTCGGAGAAGACGCTGCCGATACCGGAGTTGGGCTCCGAGACGCAGGCGGTGCGCGGCTTCAACGTGATCGCCACCGCCAACGACCGCGACCGCGGCGTCAACGAGCTGTCCAGCGCGCTGCGCCGCCGCTTCAACACCGTGGTGCTGCCGCTGCCGGGCTCGCTGGACGAGGAGGTCGACATCGTCACCCGCCGGGTCAACCAGCTCGGCCGCTCCCTGGAACTGCCCGAACTGCCCGGCGGCGCCGAGGAGATCAGGCGCGTGGTCACCGTCTTCCGGGAGCTGAGGGCCGGGATCACGGTGGACGGCCGGACGAAGGTCAAGACCCCGAGCGGCACCCTCTCCACCGCCGAGGCGATCTCGGTGGTGACCAACGGACTCGCGCTGGCCACCCACTTCGGCGACGGCGTGCTGCGCGCCGGGGACGTGACGGCCGGCATCCTCGGCGCCGTCGTCCGCGACCCGGTGGCGGACCGGGCGGTCTGGCGCGAGTACGTCGAAGGGGTGGTGCGCGAGCGCGACGGCTGGAAGGACTTCTACCGCGCCGCCCGTGAGGTGGGGGCATGACGGCGCCCGAGGTCGCCCTGCTGGGCATCCGCCACCACGGCCCCGGCTCGGCCCGGGCGGTCGCCGCCGCGCTGGCGCAGTGGCGGCCGGACGCGGTGCTGATCGAGGGCCCGCCGGAGGCCGACGGCATCGTCCACCTGGCCGCGGAGAAGGACCTGGTCCCGCCGGTCGCGCTGCTCGCCCACGCGGTGGACGACCCGGCGAAGGCCGCCTTCTGGCCGTACGCCGAGTTCTCCCCGGAATGGGTGGCGATCCGGCACGCCGTGGAGCACGACCTGCCGGTCCGCTTCATCGACCTGCCCGCCGGGCACGGCTTCGCGCCGGCCCCGGAGGAGGACGCGGAGGGGACGGCCGAGGAGGGGACGGCCGTCGAGGGCACGGCCGCCGAGGAGGAGGACGCCGGGCCGGTCGCCGACCCGCTGGCGCTGCTCGCCGAGGCGGCCGGGCACGACGACGCGGAGCGCTGGTGGGAGGACGTGGTCGAGCACCGCGCGCCCGGCGACGACGCGCTGGCGCCGTTCGCCGCCGTCGCCGAGGCGATGGGCGCGCTGCGCGCGGAGGGCCTCGGGGAGTCCCGCCGGGACCTGCTGCGCGAGGCGTACATGCGCCAGCAGATCCGTGCCGCCCGCCGCGCCGGGCACCGCAGGATCGCCGTGGTCTGCGGGGCCTTCCACGTCCCCGCGCTGGAGCGGATGCCCACCGTCGCCCACGACCGGGCGCTGCTCGCCGCACTGCCGAAGAAGGTGCGGACGGACATCACCTGGGTGCCGTGGACGCACCGCCGGCTCTCCCAGGCCACCGGTTACGGCGCGGGTGTGCAGTCGCCCGGCTGGTACCACCACCTGTTCACCACCGACGGTGACCCGGTGCCGCGCTGGCTCACCCGGGCGGCCGACCTGCTGCGCGCCGAGGACCACCCGGTCTCCTCCGCGCACGTGATCGAGGCGGTCCGGCTGGCCGAGACCCTGGCTGTGTTGCGCGGCCGCCCGCTCGCCGGGCTGACCGAGACCCTGGACGCCGTGCGCGCGGTGCTCTGCGAGGGCTCGGACGTCGCCCTGGAGCTGGTCCGGGACCGCCTGGTGGTCGGCGACGCGCTCGGCGAGGTCCCGGACGCCGCACCGGCGGTGCCGCTCCAGCGCGACCTGACCCGGTTGCAGCGCTCGCTGCGGCTCAAGCCCGAGGCCGCGCCGAAGGACGTCGACCTCGACCTGCGCAAGGACACCGACGCGGCCCGCTCCCGGCTGCTGCACCGGCTGCGGCTGCTGGGCGTGGACTGGGGCGTGCCCGCGCGCTCCTCGGTGAACTCGACCGGGACGTTCCGGGAGAGCTGGCGGCTGTGCTGGCAGCCCGAGTTCGCGGTCCGGATCGCCGAGGCCGCCCAGTGGGGCACCACGGTCGAGGAGGCCGCGGCCAACAAGGCCGTCGGCACCGCCCGCGCCGCCGGGGAACTCGCCGAGCTGACCGGCCTGGTGGAGACCTGCCTGCTGGCCGGGCTGTCCGGCGCACTGCCCGCCGTGATGCGGGTGCTCGCCGACTGCGCGGCGCTGGACACCGACGTCGCGCACCTCGCGGGCGCGCTGCCCGCACTGGTCCGCGCGCTGCGCTACGGCGACGTGCGCGGCACCGACCACGGCGCGCTCGCCGAGGCGGCCGCGGGCCTGGCCGAGCGGATCTGCGTCGGACTGCCGTCCGGCTGCGTCGGCCTGGACGCGCAGGGCGCGGAGGCGATGCGCGGCCGCCTCGACGAGGTGCACGGCGCGATCGGCCTGCTGGCCGCCGATCCCGGCGACGCCACTACCGCCGGCACCACCACGGCCGACACCACCACTACCGTCGGCACCGCGCCGGACCCGGACGGCCTGGCCGGCCTGGCCGACCGCTGGGCCGCCGCCCTGCGCTCGCTGGCCCGCCGCGAGCCGGCCGGCGGACCGGCCACCGGCGCCCCCGGGCTGCTGCGCGGCCGGGCCGTGCGGCTGCTGCTGGACGACGGCCGGCTCGACTCCGCGGAGGCCGGCCGACGGCTTCGGCTGGTGCTCTCCGCCGCCAACGCCCCGGCCGACGCGGCCGGTTGGGTCGAGGGCTTCCTGACCGGCGGCGGCGCCCTGCTGCTGCACGACCCGCGGCTGCTCGCCCTGCTGGACGAGTGGCTGACCGGGGTGAGCGGCGAGGCCTTCACCGACGTCCTGCCGCTGCTGCGCCGCACCTTCGCCGGACTGGAGGCGGGCGTGCGCACCACCATCGGCGGCCGGGTCGCGGCCGGCCCGCTCGGCGAGCCGCCGGCCGTCGACGCCGCGGCCGGTGAGCTGGACCGGGCCCGGGCCGACGCCGCCGTCCCGGTGGTGGCCCTGCTGCTCGGGATCCGCCCGAGGATCCCCCGGCAGGCCGCCGGCCGCGACACCTGACACCCGCCGCGTTGGCACCCACCGCACCGAACGCCTGCCCCACCGCAGGACCCGCTGAAGGAGGACGAGATGGCAGCGCCCACGACCGACGAACGGCTGCGCCGCTGGCGGCTGGTGCTCGGCGGCGAGGCCGACGGCACCGGCTGCGCCCTGCGCGGCCGCGACGCCGCGATGGACGGCGCCCTCGCCGCGCTCTACCGCGGCGCCCCCGAGGAGGGCGCCCGGGCCGGGCGCACCGGGCGCCGCGGTGCCGGGCTGGGCGGCTCGGCCCCGCAGGTGGCCCGCTGGCTGGGTGACATCCGCGAGTACTTCCCGTCCACCGTGGTGCAGCTGATGCAGCAGGACGCGATCACCCGGCTCGGCCTGGACCGGCTGCTGCTGGAGCCGGAGATGCTGGAGGCCGTCGAGCCGGACGTGCACCTGGTCGGCACCCTGCTGTCGCTCAAGCACGCGCTGCCCGAGACCACCCGGGAGACCGCCCGGGCGGTGGTCGGCAAGGTGGTCGCCGACCTGGAGCGCCGGCTCGCCGACCGCACCCGGGCCACGCTCGGCGGCGCCCTCGACCGCAGTGCCAGGGTCAACCGTCCCCGCCACCGCGACATCGACTGGGACCGCACCATCCGGGCCAACCTGAAGAACTACCTGCCCGAGCACGGCACCGTCGTCCCCGAGCGGCTGGTCGGCTACGCCCGCGCCCAGCGCGCCGTGAAGAAGGACGTCATCCTCTGCATCGACCAGTCCGGCTCGATGGCGCCCTCGGTGGTCCACTCGGCGGTCTTCGGCGCGGTGCTCGCCTCGATGCGCACCCTGGACACCCGGCTGGTCGTGTTCGACACCTCGGTGGTCGACCTCACCGAACAGCTCACCGACCCGGTCGATGTCCTGTTCGCCACCCAGCTCGGCGGCGGCACCGACATCAACCGCGCCCTGGCCTACTGCCAGTCGAAGATCACCCGGCCCTCCGAGACCGTCGTGGTGCTGATCAGCGACCTGTACGAGGGCGGCATCCGGGACGGCATGCTCAAGCGGGTCGCCGCGATGAAGGCGGCCGGCGTCCAGTTCATCGCCCTGCTCGCGCTCTCCGACGAGGGGGCCCCGGCGTACGACCACGCGCACGCCGCCGCCCTGGCCTCGCTCGGCGCGCCGGCCTTCGCCTGCACCCCGGACGCGTTCCCGGAGATCATGGCGGCGGCGATCGAGAAGCGCCCGATCCCGGTGCCTGCGCAGGGGGGGTGAGGGATTCACCCGAACGCGCTAATCGGACCGATCGGTGGACCGGCCGCCCACCCCGTCCCTCCTGGGCATTCTGTGACGGTTCTCACCCATGCCGGGCAGGCCCCGGGCGGAACAGTCCCGTCCCGCGGGGATAACCTGCCAGACGGACGTGACGCGCGTGTTGATTGACGTGTGCGCCCGTGGCTGTGTGGGCCGCAAGGCCGTACCTCTGCGTACCCGCACCGCCCCGACGACCCGCAGCGAAGATCCTGCCGTGGCACGCTCGTAGAGACACAATCCGCGACCACGAACAAGGACAAACACGTGGACCTGTTCGAGTACCAGGCGAGGGACCTCTTCGCCAAGCACGGCGTGCCCGTGCTTGACGGCGATGTCATCGAGACCGCCGCAGACGCTGCCGCCATCGCGGAGCGCTTCGGCGGCCGCGCCGTCGTCAAGGCTCAGGTGAAGGTGGGTGGCCGAGGCAAGGCCGGCGGCGTCAAGCTCGCCGCCGACCCGGCGGACGCCGTCGCCAAGGCCGAGCAGATCCTCGGCATGGACATCAAGGGCCACACCGTTCACAAGGTGATGCTGGCCCAGACCGCGGACATCAAGGACGAGTACTACGTCTCGTTCCTGCTGGACCGCACCAACCGCACCTTCCTGGCCATGGCCAGCGTCGAGGGCGGCGTGGAGATCGAGGTCGTCGCCGAGCAGAACCCCGAGGCGCTCGCCAAGATCCCGGTCGACGCCAACGAGGGCTGCACCCCGGAGAAGGCCGCCGAGATCGTCGCCGCGGCGAAGTTCCCGGCCGAGGTCGCCGACCAGGTCGCCGAGGTCCTGCAGAAGCTGTGGACCGTCTTCATCAAGGAGGACGCCCTCCTCGTCGAGGTCAACCCGCTGATCAAGTCCGGCGAGGGCAAGATCATCGCGCTCGACGGCAAGGTCTCCCTGGACGAGAACGCCGAGTTCCGCCAGCCGGAGCACGAGGCCCTGGAGGACAAGGCCGCGGCCAACCCGCTGGAGGCCGCCGCCAAGGCCAAGGGCCTGAACTACGTCAAGCTCGACGGCCAGGTCGGCATCATCGGCAACGGCGCGGGCCTCGTCATGAGCACCCTCGACGTGGTCGCGTACGCCGGTGAGAACCACGGCGGCGTCAAGCCCGCCAACTTCCTCGACATCGGTGGCGGCGCCTCCGCCGAGGTCATGGCGAACGGCCTGGAGATCATCCTGGGCGACCCCGACGTCAAGTCGGTCTTCGTCAACGTCTTCGGCGGCATCACCGCGTGCGACGCGGTCGCCAACGGCATCGTGCAGGCCCTCGCGCTCCTGGAGGGCAAGGGCGAGAACGTCACCAAGCCGCTGGTCGTCCGTCTGGACGGCAACAACGCGGAGCTGGGTCGCAAGATCCTCGACGACGCCAACCACCCGCTGGTCCAGCGCGTGGACACCATGGACGGCGCCGCTGACCGCGCCGCCGAGCTGGCCAACAAGTAAGGAAGGGGACTTAACACCATGGCTATCTTCCTTACCAAGGACAGCAAGGTCATCGTCCAGGGCATGACCGGCGCCGAGGGCATGAAGCACACCCGCCGCATGCTCGCCTCCGGCACCCAGATCGTCGGCGGCGTGAACCCGCGCAAGGCCGGCACCACGGTCGACGTCGACGGCACCGAGATCCCGGTCTTCGGCTCCGTCGCCGAGGCGATGGAGAAGACCGGGGCCGACGTCTCCGTCCTCTTCGTGCCGCCGGCCTTCACCAAGGCCGCCGTCGTCGAGGCCATCGACGCCGAGATCGGCCTGGCCGTCGTCATCACCGAGGGCGTCCCGGTGCACGACACCGCCGCCTTCTGGGCGCACGCCGGTGCCAAGGGCAACAAGACCCGCATCATCGGCCCGAACTGCCCCGGCCTGATCAGCCCCGGACAGTCGAACGCCGGCATCATCCCGGCCGACATCACCACCTCCGGCAAGATCGGTCTGGTCTCGAAGTCGGGCACCCTGACCTACCAGCTCATGTACGAGCTGCGCGACATCGGCTTCTCCTCGGCCGTGGGCATCGGCGGTGACCCGGTCATCGGGACCACCCACATCGACGCCCTCAAGGCCTTCCAGGAGGACCCGGAGACCGAGATCATCGTCATGATCGGTGAGATCGGTGGCGACGCCGAGGAGCGTGCCGCGGCCTACATCGCCGAGCACGTCACCAAGCCGGTCGTCGGCTACGTCGCGGGCTTCACCGCCCCCGAGGGCAAGACCATGGGCCACGCCGGCGCCATCGTCTCCGGCTCCTCGGGCACCGCCCAGGCCAAGAAGGAGGCCCTCGAGGCCGCCGGTGTCAAGGTCGGCAAGACGCCGTCCGAGACCGCCCGCCTGGCCCGCGAGATCATCGCCGCCCAGGCCTGATCCCGCCCCGCGCGTGACGAGCGCCCCCGCCCTCCCGGGCGGGGGCGCTCGCCGTTCGCGGCTCAGTGCCGCCCCGGCCCCGTGGTGCAGGGCAGCGGCGACCACTGCCGGCAGGCCGCCGGGCCCTGCGGCGGCGGAGCGGCGCCCCGGGCCGCCGGCGGCAACTCCCAGCGCGCGACCGCCTGGGGCTGCGGATCCACCAGGACGGCCTCCAAGCCGGGCGCCGGGCTGCACCAGATGCTGGTGATGCCGTTCGGCGCCCCGTCGGGCAGCAGCGGCACGGCCGGCTCCGCCGCCTGCGCCGCGGTGGCGGCCAGGCAGAGCGTGGGCGTCGGCGGGATGGTCGGCCGGAACAGCTCCGCCGGGCGCACCCCCGCCAGGGTCGCCAGCGTCGCCCCGCCCACCGCGACCGTCAGCAGCGCCGCCGCGCCCGTCCGGCTCGCCGTCCGGAGCCGGTACCGGGCCCGCAGCACCGGCACCGGCGTCCGGTGCGGCTCCGGGCAGCCGCGCACCGCCGCCCGGTGGAGCAGCCCGCACAGCCCGTCCGCGAAGCCCGGCGCCGCCGGGTCCGGCCCGACCAGGTCCGGCACCCACGCGGCCAGCGCCGCCCGGGCGGCCCACACCCGTCCCTCGGCCGCCGCCAGGGTGGACTCCACCTCCACCGCGACCGCCACGGCCGGCAGCCCCAGCCCGTCGTGCAGCACCAGCGCCCGGCGCTGGGGGCGGGACAGCCGCTTGAGCGCCTTCAGCAGCGCCCGGTCCCGGTCGGTCAGCCGGTCGTGGTCCGGCAGCACCGCCTGGGTCTCGTCGGCCGGCCGCACCTTGATCCGCCGGTGCGGCAGCCCCCACGCGTGCGCCCGCCGGGGGCCGCCCCGGTGCCACGGGGACAGCGCCAGCTCGCAGGCGCGCGCCCGTACCCAGCCCTCCGGGTTCCCCGAACCGGCGGCCGTGCCCCAGCACCGCCGGGCCTCGCCGAACGCCCGCCGCACGCAGTGCACCGCCCGGTGCCGGCAGGCGGTCAGCAGGAACACCTGCTGCACCAGCCGGGTGTGCGCGGTCTCGTAGAGCTCGTCGAAGCCCATCGCCGGGGGCTCGGCGTCGAGGTCGTCGTCCGCGTCCGAGGGAGCGGCGGCGGCCAGCGCCGCCCGGCCGGGACTGGCGGCGGCAGGGTCCTGCGGCTCCGTCCGTGCCGTCCGCGCCCGGTCGGGTTCGGCGGCCGGTGGCCGTTCGGCGTCCGGCCCGGTGTCCGGCTCGGTGTCCCGCTCGGGTGCGGCCGGGGCCCGGACGGGCGCCGCGGGGGCGGCGGTGGCGCTGTGCTCGGCGTGCTCCGGCGGGGCGTTCCGGTCCGGGCCGGAGCCGACGGCGGTGGGCGCCACGAACTCGGCGGCCGGTGGCCGTTCGGTGTCCGGCTCGGTGTCCGGCTCGGGGGCGGCCGGGGCGTGGTGCGGCGTGTCGCCGTGGCCGGCGGCCGGGCCGGCGGGGGCCTCCTCGGACCCGCCTCCACCGGCCGCGTCGGCGGCCGGAGCGCTCGCCTGCCAGGCCGGCCCGTCGGCGGGAGCGCCGGGCAGGCCGCCGTGCCGGTCGGGGTCCCCGGGGGCCGTCGGCGGGTGGCCGGTGTCGGTCGGCTGACGCCGCCCGTCGTCCGCCACCGCGGCCGGAGGCGCCTGGAGGGCGGCGGATCCTGGCCGGTCCCCAGGCGTGCGGGGCTCCTGCGCGCGCCCGGGGGCGGCGCTCCTCCCGTCGGCCGGCGGCCCGTCGGCGGCCTGCCGCGGCTGCTCGGCCGGGGCCGTCCGCCGGGTGCCGTCCCAGGGTCCCGGGGCGGGTTTCCCGGCTCGGGTGCGGCTCCGCTTCCCGGTCGCCTCCCCGTCCGTGGCCGCGTCGGCCCGCGGGCGGTCCGCTCCCGCCACGGAACCGGGGGTGGCCGGGGCGGAGGAGTCCGGGACCGGCCGCAGGAGGACCGGTTCGTCCGGTGGGAGCCCGGCACCCGGGGCCGGGCCCGGGTCGGCCGGGTCGAGGCCGGTGAGGTTCGCCGGGCGTCCGGTCGGGCCGGGGTCCTGGGGGCGCGGCGGCGTGCCGGCCAGCAGGGCGAGTGCCTCCGCCGCGGTGCGGGTGCCGAGCTTGCGCATCGCGCGCTGGAGGTAGCTGCGGGCGGTGGTGGGGGTGACCCCGAGGGTGGCGGCGGTGCGGGGGAGGTCGTGGCCGGCGGCGAGGTGGGCCAGGGTCTGGGCCTCACGGGGGGTCAGCTTCCGCAGCAGGCGGCCCGGGTCGGTCTCGGCGAGGGCGGGCCTGCGGTGGCGCTCCGGAGTGGGGGAGTCGGCGGTGGGTGGCGTGGCCATCAGACGCTCCGGGCCGGGGCGCCGGCGGCTTGGGGGCAAGGTCTGAAAATGCGCATAAGCCAATAATCTGGGACACGGCGGCGGTTTGGCGCTTCACGGAGCATGGCGAGTCGCCTTGGCACCATGTGGCCCATGACGCAGCTGATGGGCCGTCCGATCCTGGACTCGCCCGGTGAATTGGGCGGACGCCCCGCGCTGGCCGACCTGTTGGCGGGTGTACGGACGGCGTTGGTCGGCCTGGCGGTGGTCGGGGCGCCGGTGCTCGGGCTCTGGGTGGCGACGCCGTACGCGGACGACGGTGCGGCCGTTGTCACCCGGTTGGCGGGGGCGCTCTGGCTGCTGGGGCACGGAGCGCCGCTGCTGCGCGGGCCGGCGGACGCCCCGCTGACGGTCACTCCGCTGCTGCTCGGCGCCCTGGCCGTGGTCCGGCTCCACCGGGCGGCCGCCGGGGTGGCCGCCCGGCGCGGGCCGCGCCCGCGCTGGGGCGGTCCGGTGGCGGTGTGGGCGGGGTACTGCGCGGTGGCCTTCGCGGTGGCGCTGCACTGCGCGGCCACCGGGCCGTTCCGCAGCCGGGTGCTGCTGGACGTGCTGGTGGTGGCGCTGGTGGCGGGCCTGGCGACGGCCGCGGGGGCCCGCTCGGTGGCCGTCCTCGACGTGCCGGTCGACTCCCCGCTGGACCGCCTCCCGCCGCCGTACCGCCCGGTCGACGGTGCGCCGGTGGTACGGGCCGCGGCGCTGGCGGCCGGGGCCGGGCTGGTCGCGGCGGGCGGTCTGCTGGTGGTGTTCTCGGCGGTGCTGGACGCGGTGGCGGGCGGTGGGCACGGGATGGCGCTGCTCGGCGGCGGGCCCGTCGCGCTGCTGGGGCTGGTGCTGCTCGCGCTGGCGCTGCTGCCGAACGCGGTGCTGTGGGGTGCGGCGTACGCGCTGGGGCCGGGCTTCGCGCTCGGCGCCGGGACGGTGGTGTCGCCGACCGGTGCGGTGCTGGGCCCGGTGCCCGAGTTCCCGCTGTTCGCCCTGCTGCCGGCGGACGGGCCGGGCGGCTGGCGGCTCGCGGCGTCGGTCCTGCCGCTGCTGGCCGGGGTGGTTCCGGCGGTGCTGCTGGGCCGTGCGGCGGCGGGCCGGCGGCTGCCGGTCTCCGGGGCGGGGGCCGGGGAGCGGCCCGAGCCCTGGACGCCGGCTGCGACGGTGGTGGCCGCGCTGGCGGCGGCGCTGTGGGTCGGGGCCGGGGCGGCGGTGCTGGGCCGGCTCTCCGGCGGGGCGCTGGCGGGCGAGCGGCTGGCGTGGGTGGGGCCGCTGCCGTGGACGGGTCCGGCGGCGGCGGGCTGGATCGCGCTGGTCGCCGTCCCGGGTGCGTTGCTGGTCCGGTACCGGATGCTGGGCCCGGCGGACGGCGTGGGCGTGTACGCCCGGCTCGCGCGCCAGGCCCGCCGGGGTGCGCTGGGGCTGCGCGCCTGTACGTACGCCCTCGTGCTGCGGCTTTCGGAGCCGGGTGCCGGGCCCGCCGCCGGCGGACCGGGCCCCGCCGGGCGGGACCCGGACGACCGCGCGGGCCCCGAGGACTGAGCGGGCCTCGACGACCGACCGGGGCCGGGGCGACCGGGCGGACCCGGAGGTCCGGCTACTCGGTGTTCCCGGTGAAGTCCACGTACCACTGCGGCGCGTACCGGTCGCAGTTCTGGGCGCCGACGCTGGTCAGCGAGTCCTGGACGCAGGTGACGTAGTCGCGGTAGTGGTACCCGAGGCCGATCACCGAGGTCGCGACCACGATGGTCATCGCACCGGTCAGGACGCCGGCGAGCGCCGCCGGGGTGAGCGGGTTCGGGGCGGGGGCCGCGGGGAGCGGCCCGGCCGGCCCGGCGACGGTGGCGGCCGGGGCGGGCCGCCGGGTCCGCAGCGCGCCGACGCCCCAGACGACGCCGAGCGCCCCGATCAGCAGGGCGATCCAGTGGAACCCCGCGAACAGGCAGACCAGGGCGAACGGCCCGGCCAGCGCCGCGTTGCGGGCCTTGCGGTGGGCCGGATCGGCGAGGTCGAGCCGGGGCGGCTGCGGGGACGGCGGTCGCTGGCCGGTGCGGCCGTCGCCGGGGCCCCACGGCGGCGGCAGCTGCGGACGCTCGCCGCCCCTGCCGTCGGAGCCGCCCCTGCCGTCGGAGCCGCCCGGACCGGTGGGGCCGCCCTGCCCGGTGGGGCCCGCTTGGCCGTCGGAGCCGTGGCCCCCGCCGGCCCAGGGGCTGCGCGGCTGCCACGGCTGGTCCGGGGCATCCGCCGGCGGCGGCGCGAAGGGGTTGCGCTCGCCGGTGTCGTCGCCGCTGCTCATGGGTTCAGCCATTCCTTCTCGGTCGGGGCTCGTTCGGAGGTTCTCGCGTCGGAGCGGTCTCCCGCGCCCCCAATGATCCCGCAGTCGTCCGCCGGGCCACCGGCGGCCCGGTGCGGCGGGGTGGGCGGGGACGCCGGGGCCGGTGCGGTCCGGGGCAACTCCGGTGCGGTGGGCCGGAGGAGATCCCCGTCTCAACTACGCGCGTAGCGCCGCCGGGAGGGTGCGGAGGCCCTCCGACCAGCCGTTATCGTGGTGACGGTCAGCAGCCCACAGAGGTTCCCCGGGGCCCGCGTCGCGGCGGATTTCCCCGGAGTTCCCCTCGCTCGACCTGCCGTTCGTAGTGGCCCCACCACCGGTGGACGTACCAGCGGACGGCGCCCGACCTACGGAGAGACGCGCAGTGGCCGCCGCCCCCGCCCAGCACTTCCCGCCCCGCACGCCCGGACCGGCCCGCCTGGTGGTGCTGGTCTCCGGCTCCGGCACCAACCTGCAGGCGTTGATCGACGCCGTCGCCGACCCGGCCTACGGCGCCGAGATCCTCGCCGTCGGCGCGGACCGGGACGGGATCGCGGGCCTGGAGCGCGCCGGGAAGGCGGGCCTGCCGACCTTCGTCCACCGGGTGAAGGACCACCCGGACCGGGCCGCCTGGGACCGCGCGCTGACCGCCTCCGTCGCCGAGTACCAGCCGGACCTGGTGGTCACGGCCGGTTTCATGAAGATCCTCGGCCCCGAGTTCATCGCCGCCTTCGCCGGGCGGACCGTCAACACCCACCCCGCACTGCTGCCCTCCTTCCCCGGCGCCCACGGCGTCACCGACGCGCTCGCGTACGGCGTGAAGGTCACCGGCTGCACCGTCCACCTGGTCGACTCCGGCGTGGACACCGGGCCGATCATCGCGCAGGGCGTCGTCGAGGTCGTCGACGCCGACCACGCCGATGGCGGCGAAGCGCTGCACGAGCGCATCAAGACTGTCGAGCGCCAGTTGCTCGTCGACGTCGTGGGCCGGCTGGCCCGCGAAGGTCACCGCATCGAGGACCGAAAGGTATGGATTCCGGCATGAGTGCCAGCTCCACCACGCCCGTTTCGGAGAACGTCCGTCCGATCCGTCGCGCGCTGATCAGCGTGTACGACAAGACCGGTCTGGAGGAGCTGGCCCAGGGCCTGCACGCCGCCGGGGTCGCCATCGTCTCCACCGGCTCCACCGCCGGCCGGATCGCCGCCGCCGGTGTCCCGGTGACCGAGGTCTCCGAGCTGACCGGCTTCCCGGAGTGCCTGGACGGGCGCGTGAAGACGCTGCACCCCCGGGTGCACGCCGGCGTACTGGCCGACCTGCGGCTGGAGTCGCACCGCGCCCAGCTGGCCGAGCTCGGCGTCGAGCCCTTCGACCTGGTCGTGGTGAACCTCTACCCGTTCAAGGCCACCGTCGCCTCCGGCGCCACCCCGGACGAGTGCGTCGAGCAGATCGACATCGGCGGCCCGAGCATGGTCCGCGCCGCCGCCAAGAACCACCCCTCGGTGGCCGTGGTGGTCGACCCGGCCCGCTACGGCGACGTGCTGAAGGCGGCGCAGGAGGGCGGCTTCGACCTGGCCACCCGCAAGCGCCTGGCCGGTGCCGCGTTCGCCCACACCGCCGCCTACGACGTGGCCGTCGCCTCCTGGTTCGAGGACGGCTACGCGCCCAGCGACGAGCGCTTCCCCGAGTTCCTCGGCTCGACCTGGGAGCGGCAGAACGTGCTGCGCTACGGCGAGAACCCGCACCAGGGCGCCGCGCTCTACAGCGACGGCACGGGAGGCCTGGCCGGCGCGCAGCAGCTGCACGGCAAGGAGATGTCGTACAACAACTACGTCGACACCGACGCCGCCCGCCGCGCCGCCTACGACCACGCCGAGCCGGCCGTCGCGATCATCAAGCACGCCAACCCGTGCGGCATCGGGACCGGCGCCGACGTCGCCGAGGCGCACCGCAAGGCGCACGAGTGCGACCCGGTCTCCGCGTACGGCGGCGTGATCGCCGTCAACCGCCCGGTCACCGTCGCGCTGGCCGAGCAGATCGCCCCGATCTTCACCGAGGTCGTGGTGGCCCCCGGCTACGAGGAGGGCGCCCTGGAGGTGCTCACCCGCAAGAAGAACCTGCGGGTGCTGCTCGCCCCCGAGGCCCCGGCCAACCGCCAGGAGGTGCGCCCGATCTCCGGCGGCGTGCTGCTCCAGGACGCCGACCGGGTGCACGCCGAGGGCGACGACCCGGCGAACTGGACCCTCGCCAGCGGTGAGGCGCTGACCGCCGACGAGCTGGCCGAGCTGGCCTTCGCCTGGCGGGCCTGCCGGGCCGTCAAGTCCAACGCGATCCTGCTGGCCAAGGACGGCGCCTCGGTCGGCGTCGGCATGGGCCAGGTCAACCGGGTGGACTCCTGCAAGCTCGCGGTCGAGCGGGCCGGCGAGCGCGCCAAGGGCGCCTACGCGGCCTCGGACGCCTTCTTCCCGTTCGCGGACGGCCCGGCGATCCTGATCGCGGCCGGTGTCAGGGCGATCGTCCAGCCCGGCGGCTCGATCCGGGACGAGGAGGTCGTCGCGGCGGCCGCCGAGGCCGGCGTGACCATGTACTTCACCGGCGCGCGGCACTTCTTCCACTGATCCCGCCGATTCCACCGGTCCCGCCGGCGGCGTGACGGTGTGACGGCGTGACGGAACGACAGAGCGGCCCGGCCCCCTCCGAGGAGGGAGCCGGGCCGCTCTGCGCAGGTCGTGCGGGCCGGTCAGTAACGCGGCCGGTTGAACCAGTTGACGCCGTCCTGGACGCACATGGCGGTGATCCAGATGATGCTGATCGCCAGCCAGAGCAGGGCCATCACCAGGCCGACCGCGGTGCCGCCGGAGATGGCTCCGAGCAGGATCAGCAGGCCGACCAGGGCGCCCAGCGAGCCGTACACGATGGTGGTGACGCGGACGGCGTTGCCGCCCTTGCCGAACTTCACGCCGAGCGTGATGGAGAGCGCGGCGAACAGCCCGAACAGCACACCGACGACGAGCAGGACACCGGCGGCGGCGTCGCCCAGCGCGGTGAACGGGTTGTCGTCGCTGGTGGTCCGGCTGGCGGCGTTGGTGACGTCCTTGGCCGCCGCACCGATGATCACGTAGGAGATCGCGGCGAGCGTCTGGACGCCGCCGACGATGAACAGCAGCACCCGGGCCGTGGTCATCAGGCCGGGCATGGACGGCGGGACCATCGGCGCGTACCCGTAGGCCGGGGCCTGCTGCGGGTAGCCGTAGCCCGGCGCGGCCTGCGGCGGGGCCTGCTGCGGGTAGCCGTAGCCCGGGGCGGCCGGCGGCTGGCCGTACGGGTTGTTCGGGTCGGGCGGGTACGTCATGGATGCCTCCGGGCAGTTACGGGGACGCGGGGACGGGACGCGGACGGTCCCGGTCGGTGAGTCGGGTCACCGGCCGAGGGGGACGTCGGCGGAGCGGGGAACGGCCCGGCGGCGGTGACGGGCGCCGCGGCTCGCAGCGTGGTGAGCGTCAGGGGTGCGGGACGGCCGACGGGTACGGCGCGGGCGGAACGGTGCCCCCGCGGTCGGACTGCTCGTTCTGCTGTGGTCGGCTCACTGGCTCTTTCCCCCGGGTACGCCCCGCCGCGGGGTCCGTCGGCCCGTCACCGGGCCGGTATCGCGGCGGGAATGCGCGCTTATCGTCATCCGGACGGCGGCGCCCTGTCCAGCCGGTTCCGCGTGCCGCGTCAAGACTGTGGCGCAACCGCAACGTGCGTCGGACCTTCGTACCCGTCCGTTCACCCGTCCGTTCACCTGTTCGTCCACCCCGGAGGCGTGCCCGGGACCGGGCCGGAGCCGCGCCCGGGACCGCGCCCGCGAGCGCGGCGGCAGCGGTCGGACGCCCTCGGTACGGAGACCCCCGGCGATCCGGGAGAATGGGGTCATGACTGCCCAGATTCTCGATGGCAAGGCCACCGCCGCCGCGATCAAGTCCGAACTCGCCGCCCGCGTGGCGGTCCTCAAGGCGAAGGGCGTCACGCCCGGCCTCGGCACCGTCCTGGTCGGCGACGACCCGGGCAGCCGCTGGTACGTGAACGGCAAGCACAAGGACTGCGCCGAGGTCGGCATCGCCTCGATCCAGCGCGAGCTGCCCGCCACCGCCACCCAGGAGGACGTCGAGAACGTCGTCCGCGAGCTCAACGCCGACCCGTCCTGCACCGGCTACATCGTCCAGCTGCCGCTGCCCAAGGGCCTGGACCAGAACCCGGTCCTGGAGCTGATGGACCCGGACAAGGACGCCGACGGCCTGCACCCGACCTCGCTCGGCCGGCTCGCCCTGGGCATCGACGGCCCGCTGCCGTGCACCCCGCTCGGCATCGTCGAGCTGCTGCGCCGCCACGACGTCGAGATCAACGGCGCCGAGGTGGTCGTGGTCGGCCGCGGCATCACCGTCGGCCGCTCGATCGGCCTGCTGCTGACCCGCCGCAGCGAGAACGCCACCGTCACCCTGTGCCACACCGGCACCCGGGACCTCGGCGCCCACCTGCGCAAGGCCGACATCATCGTGGCCGCCGCCGGCGTGCCGCACCTGGTCAAGCCGGAGGACGTCAAGCCGGGCGCGGCGGTGCTGGACGTGGGCGTCAGCCGCAGCGAGGGCAAGATCGTCGGCGACGTGCACCCGGGGGTGGCCGAGGTGGCCGGCTGGATCTCCCCGAACCCCGGCGGCGTGGGCCCGATGACCCGCGCGATGCTGCTCAACAACATCGTCGAGGCGGCCGAGCGCCGCGCCGGCATCTGACACCCCAGGGACGGCGAGCATGACTGAACCGCGACCGGCACGGTCCCGCCGCAGGCCGGTCAGGACGACCGGCACCCTGCCGCCCGAGGGCGCCTCCGCGGCCCTCGGACGCGAGCACGCGCTGCCGGTGCGGCAGTGGCCGATCACGCTGGTCCTGCTGGTCGTCGGCGCCGGCCTCGCGGTCACCTGGTTCGCCGACTTCAAGGACGGGTTCAAGTACGGGCTGCTGATCCTCGGCTGCGGCGTGCTGCTCGGCGCGGTGCTGCGGCTGGTGCTGCCCGAGGTCGGGATGCTGGCGGTGCGCAGCCGCTTCACCGACGTGATCGTGCTGAGCTTCCTGGGCATCTCGATCGTGCTGCTGACCCTGGTGGCGCAGCCGAACCCGTGGCTGCAGATCCCGCTGCTCGACAACATCGGCCAGCTGATGGGCCGGCCCAGGCACTGATCCGCAGGGCCCGCGACGGCCCCCGCCCGGTCCCGTGGAAATCCAGGGCCCGGGCGGGGGCCGCCTTGCTTCTGTGACGCATCAGCCACGCCGGGACACCGGGCATACGCTTCCCTTTGCGATAACCTGACGCCGGTCTCTCGACGTCGAGAGAGATCATCCTGGCTCCAGTGCCGGTGTGCCTGGGGCGCCTGGCGATTTGCTGGAGAAGGTAGAAATGACCCGCACCCCCGTCAACGTCACCATCACCGGAGCAGCCGGCCAGATCGGCTACGCGCTGCTCTTCCGCATCGCCTCGGGCCACCTGCTCGGTGCCGACGTGCCGGTGAACCTGCGCCTCCTGGAGATCCCGCAGGGCCTCAAGGCCGCCGAGGGCACCGCCATGGAGCTCGTCGACTGCGCCTTCCCGCTGCTGCGCGACATCACGATCACGGACCAGCCGAACGTGGCCTTCGACGGCGCCAACGTCGCGCTGCTGGTCGGCGCCCGTCCGCGCACCGCGGGCATGGAGCGCGGCGACCTGCTGTCGGCCAACGGCGGCATCTTCGGCCCGCAGGGCAAGGCCATCAACGACAACGCCGCGGACGACATCAAGGTCCTGGTCGTCGGCAACCCGGCCAACACCAACGCCCTGATCGCCCAGCGCAACGCCCCGGACGTCCCGGCCGAGCGCTTCACCGCGATGACCCGCCTGGACCACAACCGCGCCGTCGGCCAGCTGTCGTCCAAGACCGGCGCCCTGGTCTCCGACATCAAGCGCGTCACCATCTGGGGCAACCACTCCGCGACCCAGTACCCGGACATCTTCCAGGCCGAGATCGCCGGCAAGCCGGCCTTCGAGGCCGTCGGCAGCGACCTGGCCTGGCTGGAGGGCGACTTCATCCCGACCGTCGCCAAGCGCGGTGCCGCCATCATCGACGCCCGCGGCGCCTCCTCGGCCGCCTCGGCCGCCAACGCCGCCATCGACCACGTCCACACCTGGGTCAACGGCACCGCCGAGGGCGACTGGACCTCCATGGGTGTCGTCTCCGACGGCTCCTACGGCGTTCCGGAGGGCCTGATCTCCTCCTTCCCCGTCACCACCAAGGACGGCAAGTTCGAGATCGTCCAGGGCCTGGAGATCTCCGACTTCTCGCGCGCCCGCATCGACGCCTCGGTCAAGGAGCTGACCGAGGAGCGCGACGCGGTCCAGGAGCTGGGCCTCATCTGAGCCCGCCCCGCACGGTTCCGCCGGCGGCCCGCCGCTTCCCTCCCCGGGGCGGCGGGGCGCCGGCGGGGGCAGGGGCGCGCGGGGGGGGCGGGGCTG
>NZ_JBHVRT010000027.1:37687-131074 GCF_042885555.1 Kitasatospora sp. NPDC058048
GGTGCCCGCCCCGGCCCTCGCCGCGGGGCGCCCCCCGCCGCCCCGCCGGCGGCCCACACCCGCCCCCCCCCCGCCGGTTCCCCCGCGCGCCCCCCGTCTCCCCCCCCCTCGGGCGCGCCCCGCCGTCGTGTTCAGGTCCTCGCGGCAGCGGCGGTCCTACACTGGCCCGCTGTGAACGAAACACTCGGGGACGCCGCGCTCGTCCTCGTCTTCATCCTGCTGGGCGGGTTGTTCAACGTCGCCGAGATCTCGCTGATCTCGCTGCGCGAGGGCCAGATCCGGACGCTGGAGGGGCTCGGCACCCGGCGCGCGGCGCGGGCCGCGCACCTGGCGGCCGACCCCAACCGCTTCCTGGCCGCCGTCCAGGTCGGGGTGACCTGCATGGGCTTCCTGTCGGCCGCCTTCGGCGCGGACACCCTGTCCGGCAAGGTCGCCCCGCTGTTCGTCCGGGCCGGGCTGTCCGCGGGCGTGGCCGACGCGGTGGCCCTGGTCGGCCTCACCCTGGTGATCAGCTACGCCTCGCTGGTGCTGGGCGAGCTGACCCCCAAGCGGATCGGCCTGCAGCGCGCCGCGTCCATCTCGGTCATCGCCGCCCCGGTGGTGGACGTGATGTCGGTGGTGCTGCGGCCGGTGATCTGGCTGCTCGGCCACTCCACCAACCTGATGGTCCGGCTGCTCGGCGGCGACCCGGCGGCGGGCCGCGGCTCGATGAGCTCCGAGGAACTGCGCGGCCTGGTCGCCGCCAACACCGAACTCGGAAGCGACGAACGGGCGTTGATCGCCGATGTGTTCTCCGCCGGAGAGCGTCAGCTGCGCGAGGTGATGGTCCCGCGCACCGAGGTGACCTTCCTGGACGCCGAGCGCCCGCTGGCCGCCGTGCGGCACCAGGCCGACACCTCCCCGCACTCGCGCTACCCGGTGGTCGAGGGCAGCGCCGACGCGGTGGTCGGCTTCGTCCACGTCCGCGACCTGTACGGCGCCCGCGGCGAGCAGGCCGTCAAGGTCCGCGACCTGGCCCGCCCGGTCAAGCTGCTGCCCGGCACCAAGCTGGTGCTGGAGGCGATGGGCGAGATGCGCCGGGAGGGCCACCACCTGGCCATCGTGGTGGACGAGTACGGCGGCACCGCCGGGATCGTCACCCTGGAGGACCTGGTCGAGGAGGTGATCGGCGAGATCCGGGACGAGTACGACCGCCCGGAGGCCGCCCCGACCCGCCGGCTGGCCGGCGGCGGCGTCGAGCTGGACGGTCTGCTCAACCTCGGCGACTTCGCCGAGGAGACCGGCGTCTCCCTGCCCGAGGGTCCGTACGAGACGGTGGCGGGCTGCCTGGTCGCCGCGCTCGGCCGGCTGCCCCGGGACGGCGACCAGGTGCGCGTTCCGGTCGAGGGCGGCGGCGGGGTGCTGCTGACGGTGGCCAAGGTCGAGGGCCGGCGGATCGCCCGGGTCGGGGTGAGTGCGGTCACACTGGCCGAACCTCCGGGGGCGGAGGTTTCCTGAGCGACCGGTGGAACTGGAACAATGGCGCGCATGGTCAACGCAGCGGTCACCGGTCCGGCCAAGGACCGTCCCCGGGTGCTCTCCGGCATCCAGCCCACCTCCGGCTCGTTCCACCTCGGCAACTACCTGGGCGCGGTGCGCCAGTGGGTCGACCTGCAGAAGGAGAACGACGCCTTCTACATGGTCGTCGACCTGCACGCGATCACGGTGCCGCAGGACCCGGCGACGCTGCGCGAGAACACCCGGATCTCCGCCGCCCAGCTGCTCGGCGCGGGCCTGGACCCGGACCACTGCACGCTCTTCGTCCAGTCGCACGTGCCCGAGCACGCCCAGCTCGCCTGGGTGATGAACTGCCTCACCGGCTTCGGCGAGGCCTCGCGGATGACCCAGTTCAAGGACAAGTCCTCCCGGTACGGCTCCGAGAGCACCACGGTCGGCCTGTTCACCTACCCGATCCTCCAGATCGCGGACATCCTGCTCTACCAGGCGGACGCCGTCCCGGTCGGCGAGGACCAGCGCCAGCACGTGGAGATCACCCGCGACATCGCCGAGCGCTTCAACTCGCGCTACGCCCCCACGTTCACGATCCCGAAGCCGTACATCCTCAAGGAGACGGCGAAGATCATGGACCTCCAGGACCCGGGCATCAAGATGAGCAAGTCGGCCTCCTCGGCCAAGGGCCTGGTCAGCCTGCTGGACGAGTCGAAGGCCAGCGCCAAGAAGTTCAAGAGCGCCGTCACCGACACCGGCACCGTCGTCTCCTACGACGAGGAGGAGAAGCCGGGCGTCTCCAACCTGCTGCGCATCCACTCCGCGCTCAGCGGCCGGTCGGTGGACCAGCTGGTCGAGCACTTCGAGGGCAAGATGTACGGCGCCCTGAAGACCGAGCTGGCCGAGCTGTTCGCCGAGTGGGTCACCCCCTTCCAGGAGCGCACCCGGGTGTTCCTGGACGACCCGGCGGAGCTGGACCGGGTGCTGGCGATCGGCGCCGAGAAGGCGCGCGCGGTGGCGTCGGTGACGCTGGAGACGGTGTACGACCGGATCGGCTTCCTTCCGGCCGCCAAGCGGTGACTCCCCTCACGCACCTGCCCGGTGGTGGCGACCTCCCCGAGGTCGTCACCATCGGCGTGTCCGTGAGCGTCCCGGACCCGTACGGCACGGCGGTCCAGGACGCCCGGGCCGGGCACGGCGATCCGCTGGCCCGGTCGATACCCACCCACGTCACCCTGCTGCCGCCGACCGAGGTGCCCGCCGAGGCGCTGCCGAAGATCGAGGAGCACCTGGCGGCGGTGGCGGCCGCGCACCGCCCGTTCCGGATGCTGCTGCACGGCAGCGGGACCTTCCGCCCGGTCTCCCCGGTGGTGTACGTCCGGGTCGAGGAGGGCGCCCAGGAGTGCCGGCTGCTGGAGGCGGACATCCGCTCCGGCCCGCTGGCCCGCGAGCTGGCCTTCCCGTACCACCCGCACGTGACGGTCGCCCACGGACTGTCGGACGACGTGCTGGACCAGGCGTACGAGCAGGCGCGGGACTTCCGGGCGGACTTCCCGGTGGAGGGCTTCGGCCTCTCCCGCTTCGGCGCGGACGAGGTCTGGCGGCCCTGGCGGAGCTACCCGTTCGGGTGAACCGGGGCGTCTGCCGGCCCGGACTTCCCGCCTACCCGCCCAGCCCCGCCGCCCGGCCTCCCAGGCCGCCGAGTTCGAGCATCCGGTCGACCACCCGGCGGGCCGCGCGGCCGTCGTCCAGGGCGCAGTGCTCGGCCCGGAAGCGCCGGTAGCGCTCGGCGTAGCCCGGCGGCGGTCCGCCGTCGCCGTCGGCGAGTCCGCGCAGTGCGCCGAGCAGTTCGGCCGAGGTCGGCACCAGCGGGCCGGGGGCGTTCGCCTCGAAGTCGAAGGAGAAGCCGCGCAGGGTGTCGCGGTAGTGCTCCAGGTCGTAGGTGAAGAAGTACATCGGACGGCCGGTGATGGCGAAGTCGAACATGATCGACGAGTAGTCGGTCACCAGGACGTCCGCGACCAGCAGCAGTTCCTGCGGGTCGGGGTAGTCCCCGCAGTCGTACAGGAAGCCGTCGCCGGCGCCGGGCAGCGGTTCGCGCACGTGCGCGTGCGGGCGGACCAGCAGCACGTGGTCCGGCCCGAGCAGGCGCCGGGCGTGGTCGAGGTCCAGCCGCAGGTCGAGCCGGAAGCCCTCGCCGTCGCCGCGCTGCTGGTCCTCGCGCCAGGTCGGCGCGTACAGCACGATCCGCCGGCCCTCGGGAACGCCGAGCCGGCGGCGGACGGCGGCGACGGTCCGCGGGTCCGGTCGGGCGAGCACGTCGTTGCGCGGGTACCCGGACTCCAGCAGCTCGCCGGCGTAGCGGAAGGCGCGCCGCAGGATCGGCGTGGCGAACGGGCTGGGGGAGAGCAGCAGGCTCCACTGCGGCGTCTCCCGGTCGAGCGCCGCCAGGTAGCCGCGGTCGGCCAGCCAGGGGCTCTCGACGTCGTGGGCGATCCGCTTCAGCAGGGAGCCGTGCCAGGTCTGCACGACGACCTGGCCGGGACGGCGCTCCAGGAAGTCCGGGAAGTGGGTGTTGCCGACCAGGTACCGGCAGGTGGCCAGCGCGCGGTACCACTCGGGGCTCCAGCTGCGCACCGGGACGATCCCGGGCGGCAGCTCGGCCTGGGCGTCGTCGACCACCCACAGGTGCTCCAACCGGGCGTCGCGGCGCACGAGTTCGGTGTGCACCGCGCGCGGGGAGTCGGCGTAGCCGCGGCCGCCGAACACGTCGTACAGCACCGCCTCGCGCAGCGGCGCGCGGCGGGCGGCCGGGTAGTGCTCGGTGCGCAGCCGGCGCTGCGTCCAGGCGCTGCGCTCGGTGGCGGTGAGCACCGGGGTGGAGTCCACCACCAGGGTGTCGTGCCACCGGCGCTGCAACAGGACCCGCTTGCCGCCGGCGGTGGTGGCGGCGGGGACGGCGGACAGCGCGGCGGGGGCGGCGAGCAGCGGCCGGCCGTCCCCGGGGCGGGCGACCGGCTCCAGGGCGGCCTCCCAGACGCCCTTGCGCAGCGGCAGTGCGACGCCGTCCGAGCCGGTCCGGGCGGCGGGCACCCGGACCCGGAAGCGGCCGTCCGGGCCGGTGGCGACCGGGGTGCGGACCTCGCTCGCGGAGCCGGTGTGCCGCAGCACCAGCTGCAGCCGGTCCGCGGCCGGGTCCGGGCAGCGGCCGGACAGTTCGAAGCCGCCGTCCCGTACGGCGATCCGGTCGACCAGGCCGGCCGCCGGCTGGACGCAGAGCTGGAGCCGGCCGTCGGCGAGGTGCTTGAGGTAGAGCACCCGGTCCGGGGCGCCGGGCAGCGGGTGCTGGCCGGCCACCGGGCCGCCGCGCTCGTCGAGGCAGAGCTGTTCGGTGCCGCCGTCGGGGCGCAGCAGTTCGGCGTCCCAGTGCTCCAGCCTGCCGCTGCCCCGCCCGTCGGCGGTGAACGGCCGGTACGGCACCCGGACGGTGAAGGTGTTGCCGGTGCGGGCGAGCGGCTGCTCGACCACCGCGTCGCTCTCCCGGTGGCGCAGCCGCAGCACGGTGCCGGAGGGGCAGGCGTCGGCGACCCCGCCCAGGTCCAGGCCGCCGGGGGCCGGGGTGGCGCGGGTGATCCGGACGGCCGGGCGCTCCAGCCGCAGCCGCAGCCGGCCGTCGGCGAAGAACGGCTGGAGCCGGACACCGTCGTCCACCCAGTGGGCCGGCGGGTACTCGCCGGAGCCGCACCAGTGCGGGGCGAGAGCGCCGTACCGGCGGCGCACCCGGGCGGCGCGGGGGCGGGTGAAGAGCGTGGCCTCGATCCGCCAGTCGCCGAGCAGCCAGTGGTCCCCGCGGCGCAGCCGGCCGGGTGCTATCAGCGCGGTGAAGCCGGACCAGTCGTGGTTGTGCTCGGGCTGGGCGCTGTCGTCGGTGACCTCGGGCATCCGGCGGGGGCGGGAGCGCAGGTGCAGCGGCGGCTGGGACCGGTTCTGGTGGCGCAGGGTCAGCCAGGTCCAGGCGGAGCCGGGGCGGGCGGTGTCCTGGCCCTTCGGGCGGGCGAAGCCGGTGAGCTCCAGGCCGCGGCCGTGCCAGTGGGCGCGCAGCAGCCCGAAGACGACGTCCTCGTCCTCGGCGGGGCGGCCGGCGGTCACCCGGGGGGCGGCGTGCGGCAGGACCAGCCGCGTGAGCACAGGCATGGCGGTGGGAGCCCTTCGGAAGGGAAGTCAACATCCCATCCAGAAATGGCGCCGGGGTCAATTGCACGCTTTTTCGAATGCCCTGGGGAATGCATTTCCGGGAACGCCGGTTCGAATGCGGATCCGGTGTTCCGGTCCTTTCTGCCGGGCCCTTCTCGATCCCTTCCGCCCGGACGCACAGGTGCCCGGACACAGGCGGGCGCGGCGGCTACTCCTTGCGGAGCATCGCGTCGACCACCCGGGCGGAGGCCTTGCCGTCGTCCAGGTCGCAGTACGCCTCGCGGAACGCGGTGGCCCGGTCCGCGTACTCGGCCGTGATCCCGTCCACCCGGCCGAGCACGGAGACGAGCTCCTCGGAGGTGGCCGGCATCGGGCCGGGCGCCTCGGCCTCGAAGTTCAGGCTGAAGCCGCGCAGGTTGTCCCGGTAGTGCTCCAGGTCGTAGGTGAAGAACACGATCGGCTTGCCGGTCGCCGCGAAGTCGAACACGCTCGCCGAGTAGTCGGTCACCAGCACGTCGGCGATCAGCAGCAGCTCCGCCATGTCGGGGTAGCTGCCGACGTCCCAGATGTAGCCGTTGCCGGCACCCGGGATCTGGCCGCACATCAGGTGGTGCCGGCGCACCAGCAGCACCTGGTCGTCACCGAGCGCGGCCCTGGCCGCCGCCAGGTCGATCCGCAGGTCGATCTGGTAGCCGTCCTGCGGCCGGCGCCGGTCCTCGCGCCACGTCGGCGCGTAGAGCACGACCTTCTTGCCCTCGGGCAGGCCGAGCCGCTCCCGGACCTGCTCGGCGGTCTTCTCCCGGTCGGAGGCGAACAGCAGGTCGTTCCGGGGCGAGCCGCTCTCCAGGATCTCGCCCTTGAAGTCGAAGGCGCGCCGCAGCACCGGGGCCGACCAGCGGTTGCCGGCCACCAGCAGGCTCCAGTTCGGGACCTCCCGGGCCAGGCTCTTGAGGTACTTGGAGTCGGTGAACCAGACCTTCTCGAAGTCGAAGCCGATCTGCTTCAGCGGGGTGCCGTGCCAGGTCTGGACGACCACCTGGTCGGGACGGCGGACGAAGAAGTCGGGCAGGTGGGTGCTGGCCACCACGTACTTGGCGGTGGCCAGCGCCTCGTACCACTCCGGGCTGCGGTACCGCAGCGCGGTCGCGCTCTGCGGCAGCTCGGCCTGCATGTCGTCGTTGCCCCACAGGTGCTCCAGCGGCAGGCCGCGGCGGACCAGCTCCTCGTGGACGGCCCGGGGCGAGCCGGAGTACGTGCCGTACTTGCCGGTGTGGTACACCACCGTGTCGCGCACCGGCAGCCGTCGGGCGGCCGGGTAGTCCACGCTCTGCAGCTGGCGCTGGCGGAAGCCGGCCCGCTCCTCGGGCAGCAGCACCGAGTCCGATTCCAGCGACAGGCCGTCGTGGTCGCGGCGCTCCAGCAGTATCCGCTTGCCGCGGGACTCCACCACGACCGGCAGGACGTCGAAGCAGTCCGGGGTGACCAGCGCGGCGGCGTCCGGCAGTTCGGGCACCTGCACGCCGACCGGGCGGAAGACGACGTGCCAGGTGCCCCGGGAGAGCGGAACCCGGCCGGCGAAGGAGGCGGTCGGCACGGCGGGCAGCGCGGTGCGGAACCGGCCGTCGGAGATCTCCACCGGGTAGGCGTGCTCCTCCTCGCGCCACTTGTGGCGGACCACCAGTTCCCAGCGGTGCGCGCCGGGCAGCGGGAACGAGCCGCTCAGCAGGAAGCCGTCGGCGCCGCGCGAGGACACGTCGTCCACCAGCGGCTGGAGCACCTGGTCGGTGAACTGGAGGTGCCCGTTGGGGGAGGGCTTGGAGTAGAGCGCCCGGCGCTCGGCCACCGGGGCCTGCGGGTTCAGCGCCAGGTGCAGCCGCTCGGGCGCGTTGCGGTCGTCCCAGGCCAGCGGGAGGGTGCTGCCGTCGGCCAGCAGCAGGGAGCCGTCCCAGTGGTCGCGGCTGCGCTCGGCGGCCACCGGGTCCAGCTCGGCCCAGGCCTCGCGGACGGCGGTCAGCTCGGCGACCGGGGCGAGCGCGGTGAACGGCTGGAGCGAGCCGACCGGGGCGCCCAGCTCCAGCGGGAAGGTCACGTGGCGGTCCGACTCGACGTGGGTGAGCCGCAGCCGCGCCCCGGCGAAGCTCGGGCCGGAGCGGGCCGCGCCCGAGACCTCCAGCCGGTCGCCGTGCGCGGCCAGGCCGGTCACCCGGGCCTTGACCGTCTCCACCCGGAGGTAGACGAAGTTGTCCCGGATCCACGGCACGATCCGCACGTCCGGCTCGACCCAGTGCGACGGGAGGAACTGCGCGCTGTCGCTCCACCCGGCCGAGATCCGTCCCTTGTAGACCCCGCCCTTGCCGGCGCCGGCCACCAGGACGCGCCAGTTGCCGTCCTTCCACTGGCCGCGGTGCCGGAGCCTCTTCGGGTCGATGGCCACGTTGAAGCCGGACCAGTCGCAGCTGTACAGGTCGTGCTGGCAGCTCGCGGTGGCCTCGGGGCTGTACGTCGTCCTCATCGGCACCGCGATGACCCGGCGGCCCTTGGCCTCGCGCAGCACCAGGGTGCGGACCATGTCGTGCTTGCCGGCCGCGCCCAGCTGCTCCGGGTAGGCGTGCCCGGTCAGCCGCAGCTTCCCGTCCTCCCAGACGCTCCGGTACAGCCGGCTGCGGATGACCAGCGAGTTGTCCAGCTTCAGCACCCCGGCCGGCACGCTCTTGCGCCCGCCGCGCAGGAACGGGTAGTCGGCGTACGGGCGCAGCAGGCCGCGGGCCTGGACACCGCCGCCGCTCTCGCGCTCGTACGTGATCTGGTCGACCAGCTCGTCCATCCGGCCCGACAGGGTCAGGTGGTACTTCAGCCGCACCGGCGCGCGCAGCCGGCCGACGTGGTCGGAGCCGATCGCCCGGAGCAGCCGGCCGACGTGCTGGAGGTAGGCGTCCCGGTAGTCCTTGTCCCCCTCCACCAGGGACGAGAAGAACATCGGGATCTCCTCGACGAGGGTGTTCTCGTCGTAAGAGCGCAGGTACTCGGCGAAGCGCGGCTCGGTCTGCTTCATCAGCCAGGCGCGCACCAGCTCGACCGAGGCGACCCGGTCGATCAGGCCCTTGGGGTTGGTGCGCATCTGCGTGATCGACATCTCGCCGACCTCGCGCTCGCGCCAGTGGTAGATCGGCTCGGAGAGCACGTCCACGCTCTTGGCCAGGTAGTGGTGCGGCACGCTGACCGGCGCGTCCTCGTACAGGATGCCCTCGGGGTAGAGCAGGCCGGCGCCGTCGAAGAACGAGCGGCGGTACACCTTGTTCCACGCGGTGCGGTCGGTGACCAGCGCCGGGATCTCGGTGATGTGGGTCTTGAGCCTGGTCTCCTTGAACGGCTTCAGGTGGCCGCCGGACTGGTAGTAGCCCACGGCGCGGAAGCGCAGCACGTTGCCGGTGCAGAAGTCCGAGCCGGTCTCGTCCAGCGTGTTGATCATCAGCTCGTACGCGCTCGGCGGCATCGAGTCGTCGCTGTCCACGAAGCACAGGAACTCGGAGTCCGGGTCGATGTGCCGGATGCCGGTGTTGCGGGCCGCGCCGAGTCCCTTGTTCACCTGCCGGACCAGCCGGAACCGGGAGTCCTCGGCCGCGTACGCCTCGGCGAGCGCCGCGCTGCCGTCCTTCGAACCGTCGTCGACCATGACGCACTCGAAGTCCGTGAAGGTCTGGGCGGCGATCGAGTCGAGGCATTCGACGAGGTAGCGCTCGACGTTGTAGATCGGGACGACGATGGAGAGGCGGGGAGCCATCGGCTACGCAGGCCTTTCTCTGGAGGAGCGTGGCAGCCCGTACGGGGCCTGGCCGCACTTGGATCGGTGCGTACGTGCGCCCCCGATCCTACCTCCGGGGACCTCGCCCACCCCGGGACCACTACGCTGGGTCCGTGTCCCGTT
The DNA here is from genome assembly GCF_042885555.1 of Kitasatospora sp. NPDC058048. Classification (NCBI taxonomy): domain Bacteria; kingdom Bacillati; phylum Actinomycetota; class Actinomycetes; order Kitasatosporales; family Streptomycetaceae; genus Kitasatospora; species Kitasatospora sp. NPDC058048. Next base: position 47,295 of record NZ_JBHVRT010000027.1, read on the forward strand.
TCAGCGTGATCGTCCCCGTGTACCAGGTCCAGGACTACCTCTCCGAATGCCTCGATTCGGTACTCGGCCAGGACGGCCCGGACTTCGAACTGATCGCCGTGGACGACCGCTCCCCGGACGGCTGCGGCGCCCTGCTGGACGAGGCCGCGGCCGCCGACGCCAGGGTCCGGGTGCTGCACCTGCCGGAGAACGTCGGCCTCGGCCGGGCCCGCAACGCCGGCCTGGAGGTCGCCACCGGGGACTACGTGATCTTCCTCGACAGCGACGACACACTCACCCCCGGATTGCTGAAGGGCATCGACGAGCGGCTCACCGCCACGGGTGACCCGGACATCCTGGTTTACGACTACGCCCGCACCTACGCCGACGGCCGGATCACCCGGGCCGCCTCCGCCCACGTCTTCGGCGCCGCCTCCCCGGACGTCTTCGACCTCGACGCCCGCCCCGACCTGCTCGACCTGCTCCAGGTCGTCTGGAACAAGGCCTACCGCCGCGGCTTCATCGCCGAACAGCGGCTGGTCTTCCCGGCCGGCTACTACGAGGACACCCCCTGGACGTACCCGGCGCTGCTCGCCGCCGCCCGGATCACCCTGCTCGACCAGGTCGGCGTGCACTACCGCCAGCGCCAGGAGGGCGGCAACATCCTGGCCACCGCCAGCCGCAAGCACTTCGACGTGTTCGCCCAGTACGACCTGGTCTTCGCCTTCCTCGACCGCCGCCCCGACCTGGAGCGCTGGCGCCCGGTCGTCTACGGCCGGATGCTGCACCACCTCAACACCGTGGTCTCCAAGCCCGGCCGGGTCCCGTCCGGCGACCGTCGCGAGTACTTCCGCCGGGCAGCCGGGCACTGCGCCCGGCTGCGGCCGGCCGGCTACCGGCCGCCGGCCGGCGTGGACGGCGTGCGCACCGAACTGCTCAGCCACGGCCGCTACGGGGCCTACCAGGCCGTCCGCGCCCTCGCCAAGGCCCGACGACTCGTCAAGCGGTAGCCGCGGGGCGTCCTGCCGGTCCCCGCCGGGTCCGCCGAAACCCGCGGGACACCCACCCGGGGCCTGACGCCCATTCGGGGGACAGGGCCGGTATAACCGGTGGGTGGACTTCCTGACCCGCCTGCCGGTCCTCGGCCCGCTCGTGGCCCGGGTGCTGCGCAGCCGCCCGTACCGGGTGTACGAGTACTTCTCCGCCGCCCGGGGCAACCGGCTGGCCGGCGCCGTCACCTTCTTCGGCTTCCTCGCCCTCTTCCCGCTGCTCACGGTGGGCCTGGCGATCGCCGCGGCGGCGCTCAGCGACGACCGGGTGCACGAGCTGCAGAAGCACATCTCCGACCAGCTGCCGGGGCTCTCGGACGCGCTCAACCTGCCGGCCCTGGTGTCCAACGCGGGCACCGTCGGGCTGGTCGGCGGGGCGCTGCTGCTGATCTCCGGCCTCGGCTGGGTGGACACCATGCGCAGCTCGATCCGGGACCTGTGGCAGCTGCCCCAGGAGGAGGGCAACCCGGTGCTGCGCAAGGCCTGGGACGTGGCGGTGCTGGGCGGCCTCGGCCTGGTCTCGCTGTTCTCACTCGCCGCCTCCGCCACCGGGACCACGCTGGCCGGCCGGATCGCCGACGCGATCGGCCTCAACAGCGGCTACCTGCTCACCGCCGTCGGCGTGCTGATCGCCATAGCGTGCGACATGCTGCTCTTCGCCTACCTGCTGGCGCCCTTCCCCGGCATCACCGACCAGCGCCGCCGGGACCTCGTGCAGGGCGCGCTGATCGGCTCCGTCGGCTTCGAGCTGCTGAAGATCCTGCTCGCCTCCTACCTGGGCTCGATCGCCGGACGGAGCCTCTACGGGGCGTTCGCCACGCCGGTCGCGCTGCTGCTGTGGATCAACTTCGTCTCCCGGCTGCTGATGTACTGCGTGGCCTGGACGGCGACGGCCGACCCGCAGGCCGCCCGGGAGCGGACCAGGGCGCACGGGCGGACGCTGCTGGAGGCGGCCGACAAGGCGGAGGCGGCGGCCCGGGCGGACGCCGCGGAGCGCGCCGCCCGGGCCCGGAAGAAGGAGAAGACGGAGGGAAAGGGAAAGGGGAAAGCCCGGCCCCAGGACTGAGGCCGGGCCCTGCCGCAGGCCGGTGGTCAGCCGCCGGAACAGCCGGTTCGGCCTCGTCGGCGGATCAGCCGGCGGAGCGGCGCCGCAGCACCACCGCGCCGTACCCGAGCGCGGCCCCGGCCAGCACCACGGCCGACCAGCCGACGACGCCGGACCGGCCGCCCCCGCCTTCCGCGGTGGGCGTCGCGGCCGCCGGCGCGGCGGGGTGCGGCGGCGGCGCGGGCGTTCCGTCACCGCCACCGGCCTGGCCGGTCGGCTCGGCGCCGCCGGGCGGGAGCTCGTCGACCAGCCGGCCGACCGGCTGGACCTTGCCGGCCGCGGCGAAGCCCCAGTCCAGCAGCGCGGCCGTCTCGTCGTACACCTTCTGGTAGCTCGACGGGTGCATCACCGTCACCAGCAGGGTGCGGCCGCCGCGTTCGGCGGCGCCGACGAAGGTCGAGCCGGCGTTGGTGGTGGTGCCGTTCTTCACGCCGATCAGGCCCGGGTACTTGCCCAGCAGCCGGTCGGTGTTGGCGATCCCGAAGCTGCCGCGCTGGCCGGTGTTCCGGTCGACGGCGCCCGGGAACATCGCGTCCCGGGTCGCGCAGTACATCCGGAAGTCCGCGTTGCGCAGACCGGCCCGGGCGAACAGCGACAGGTCGTAGGCCGAGGACACCTGGCCGTCCATGTCGTAGCCGTCCGGGGAGATCACCCGGGTGTCCCGCGCCTGGAGCGTGTCGGCGCGCGTCTGCATCTCGGCGACGGTCCGCTGCACCCCGCCGTTCATGTGCGCCAGGACGTGCACCGCGTCGTTGCCGGAGCTCAGGAACACCCCGCGCCACAGGTCCTCGACCCGGTAGTCCAGGTTCTCCTTGATGCCGACCAGGCTGCTGCCGGGACCGATCCCCTGGATCTCCTCGTCGGCCACCCGGTGCACCGCGTTACGGTCGAACTTGGGCAGCACGGTGTCCGCGAAGAGGATCTTCAGAGTGCTCGCCGGGGGCAGCCGCAGATGCGGATTGCTGGCCGCCAGCACCTCCCCCGACACCGCGTCGGAGACTATCCAGGACTGGCCGGTGAGGTCGGCGGGCAACGGCGGAGCGCCCGCCATCGGGGCGACCTGCACCCCCGGGAGCCCGAGCCGCTCGCCGCCGACCGCGGCCGACGGGGGCGGCTGCTGCGGGGCCGCGCCCGCCGGAGCGGCGAGCAGTACCGGCAGGGCCGCGGTGACCGCGGCGCACAGACGCGCGAACGTGAGACGGGGTGTGGGCACCAGCAGACCGTACCCACTCACGGCTCCCGGCGCCCTTCCCCAGGGGCCCGTCCTCCGCAGGAGGGGCCCGCCCTACGCCGATCGGCGGCCCGCGCATACTGGGGAAGCACACCGCCTTCACACGCCGAGGACCCCCATGAAGCTCAGCCGCCGCACCTCCTGGTTCCTGACCGCCTTCGGGGTCTGGTCGATCATCATCTGGACGACCTTCGTGAAGAACCTCTGGAAGGACTCCGGCGGCCAGGCCTTCACCAACGGCGACCATTCCCAGCCCACCGCCTTCTTCTGGGTCCACCTGCTCCTCGCCGTCACCTCCTTCGCCCTCGGCATCGCCGTCGGCACCATCGGCGTGCGCGGCCTTCGCGCCACCACCCGCCGCACCCCGGCCACCGACTGAGAATCCCCGTTGCCGCTGTCGGCCCCTACTGGCAGGATCCTCACCGCTCGTGCACGTCTCGAACGGATATGCCGACAGAGGGTGGGGATTTCTTGATGAAGCACACGCGTTCACGCAGGTTCGGGAGGCTGGTCGCGGCGACCGCGGCCGCGGGTCTGTTCACCGTGCCGACGGCGGCCGTGGCCGACACGGCACCGACCGTCCTCGGGACGGAACAGGGCGGTGACTACGTCACCAGCGCCTGCGACTCGACCACCGTCCCGCTCTGGAGCGGACGGACCATGTACGGTCCGAAGCTCGTCGCGAACGTCACCGGCACCAGTGCCCGGTTCAGCGTCCGGGACGAGACCACGGGCGCCCAGGACCCGGTGTACACCGGTGAGGCCCGGGCCTACGGACAGTGGGCGAGCGTCAACGCCCCCGGTCTGCTGGACGGGCACAGCTACGCCTGGCACGCCTGGGCCCTCCAGGACACCCAGCTCTCCGCCCCGTCGGCGGACTGCCGCTTCACCGTGGACACCACGAGCCCGACCGTCACGGCCTCCTCGACCGACTTCCCGGCGAGCGGCCCCGCCACCAAGTACGCGGGCCAGACCGGCACCTTCGTCCTGACGGGGCTCGACCCGGCGCCGGCCGGCGGTCAGGCGTCCGGCGTCGCCTGCATCCGGTACGGCTTCCGCACGCTGGGTGTCGGCGGCTGCGACTCGTCCGACGCGGTCAAGCCGGCGGCCGACGGCACGGCGACCGTCGCCGCGCGTGTCCTGGACTGGGGCACCAACATCCTCAACCTTCAGGTGATCGACAACGCCGGCAACGTCAGCTACGGCAGCTACACCTTCTCCGCCCCCTCGAACCCGAACCCGCCGAGGGTCCCCGGAGACGTCGACGGGGACGGCGTTCCGGACGTCCTGCTGCCCGACTCCGCCGGCAACCTGCAGATCATCAGCACGGGCTCGGGCAGCACCGTGCCGTCCGCCACGATCCGTGCCAACTGGTCGCCGGACAGGACGTCCTGGGCCGGGTACCAACTCCTGCACCGCGGTTGGGACTCCAGCGCGCACGCGCCGATGGACGACCTTCTGATCCACGCGAACGGATCGAGCGCCCTGTACTTCTACAGCAACCAGGACTACCTCTCGTTCACCCGGAGTCAGATGTCGGTGGGCCGGCCGACCAACTGCCAGAATGCCGCGGGTGCCGCCACCGCCTGCCCCACGACCTTCGCCTCCGACTGGGGCAAGGCCGACCAGCTGGCGCTGATCGGCTCGCTGGACGGCAGGACGGTCTCGTCACTGCTGACCGTCGAGGACGGCAACCTCTGGCTGTTCGCCAAACCGGGATTCTCCTACCGTCTGTCCACCGCCCGGCAGCTCACCGACAACGGTTCGTGGGCCGGTTACGACCTGGTCGCCCCGGGCCCCGACTCCGTCGGCGACCTCGCCCTCTGGGCGCGCGACCGGGCCACCGGTGAGCTGCACGCGTACCCGATCCCGAAGCAGGCCGACGGCAGCCGCGACTTCTCCGCGCTCGCCGACCCGAAGGCGAACGTCGTCGCCACCGGCTTCACCGCCGCCGCCTACCCGACGCTCGGCAGCTCGGGCGACCTGAACGCGGACGGCCGTCCGGACCTGTGGGCCGAGACCGCCGACCGGCACCTGCTGTACTTCTCCGGCTGGAGCGATCCGACCGACGTCGGCGCCCTGCGCTGAAACGGGCGAAGGCCCCCGCCCGATCGGAGGATCGGGCGGGGGCCTTCGGGGTGTCGGGCGGGGATCAGAAGCGGCGGGTGACCAGCGCCCGCTTCACTTCCTGGATCGCCTTGGTGACCTCGATGCCGCGCGGGCAGGCCTCGGAGCAGTTGAAGGTGGTGCGGCAGCGCCACACGCCCTCACGGTCGTTGAGGATCTCCAGGCGCTGCTCGCCGCCCTCGTCGCGCGAGTCGAAGATGAAGCGGTGCGCGTTGACGATGGCGGCCGGGCCGAAGTACTGGCCGTCGTTCCAGAACACCGGGCAGGACGACGTGCACGCGGCGCACAGGATGCACTTGGTGGTGTCGTCGAAGCGCTCGCGGTCCTCGGCGGACTGCAGGCGCTCCCGGGTCGGCTCGTTCCCCTTGGTGATGAGGAACGGCATGACGTCCTTGTACGCCTGGAAGAACGGGTCCATGTCGACGACCAGGTCCTTGAGGACCGTCAGGCCCTTGATGGCCTCGATCGTGATCGGCTTCTCCGGGTCGACGTCCTTGATCAGGGTCTTGCACGCCAGCCGGTTGCGGCCGTTGATCCGCATGGCGTCGGAGCCGCAGATGCCGTGCGCGCAGGAGCGGCGGTAGGTGAGGGTGCCGTCCTGCTCCCACTTGATCTTGTTGAGCGCGTCCAGGACGCGCTCCTTCGGGTCCATCGTCAGCTGGTAGTCCACCCACACCGGGTCCGGGTGCTCCTCCGGGTTGAACCGGCGGATCCGGAAGGTGACGGTGATCGGCTGGACGGCACCGGCTTCGACCGCGTCCAGAGCGGCCGAGTGCTTCTCCACGGTCGGAGTGCTCATCAGTACTTACGCTCCATCGGCTGGTAGCGGGTCGTGACGACCGGCTTGTAGTCGAGGCGGATGGAGGTGGTGCCGTCGGCGGCAACCTCCTGGTACGCCATGGTGTGCTGCATGAACTTCACGTCGTCACGGGTCGGGAAGTCCTCGCGGTAGTGGCCGCCGCGGGACTCTTCGCGGGCCAGCGCGGAGACGGCCAGCACCTCGGCCAGGTCGAGCAGGTTGCCCAGCTCGACGGCCTCCAGCAGGTCCGTGTTGTACCGGAAGCCCTTGTCCTGGATGGAGACGTTCTTGTAGCGCTCCTTCAGCGCGGCGATGTCCTCGACCGCCTGCTTCAGGGTGGCGCCGGTGCGGTACACCATCGCGTTGGCGTCCATGGTCTCCTGCAGTTCCTTGCGGATCTGCGCCACGGACTCGGTGCCAGTGCTCTCGCGCAGGCCGTCGACCAGGGCCTGGACCTTCTCGGCCGGGTCCTCGGGCAGCTCGACGAACTCGTTGGCGTTGGCGTAGTCGGCGGCGGCGATGCCCGCGCGACGGCCGAACACGTTGATGTCCAGCAGCGAGTTGGTGCCCAGGCGGTTGGCGCCGTGCACGGACACGCAGGCGACCTCGCCGGCCGCGTACAGGCCCGGGACGATGTCGGTGTTGTTGCGCAGGACCTCACCCTCGACGTTGGTCGGGATGCCGCCCATGGCGTAGTGCGCGGTGGGCTGGATCGGGATCGGGTCCGTGTAGGGCTCGATGCCGAGGTAGGTGCGCGCGAACTCGGTGATGTCCGGCAGCTTGGCGTCCAGCTGCTCCGGCGGCAGGTGGGTCAGGTCCAGGTAGACGTGGTCGCCGTCCGGACCGCAGCCGCGGCCTTCGCGGATCTCGGTGTAGATCGCGCGGGAGCAGACGTCACGGGACGCGAGGTCCTTCATGACGGGGGCGTAGCGCTCCATGAAGCGCTCGCCGTCCTTGTTGCGCAGGATGCCGCCCTCGCCGCGGGCGCCCTCGGTGAGCAGGATGCCCATGCGCCAGATGCCCGTCGGGTGGAACTGGAAGAACTCCATGTCCTCCAGCGGCAGGCCGCGGCGGTAGACCAGGGCCTGGCCGTCACCGGTGAGGGTGTGGGCGTTGGAGGAGACCTTGAAGAACTTGCCGGTGCCGCCGGAGGCGAAGACGACCGACTTGGCCTGGAAGACGTGGATCTCGCCGGTGGCCAGCTCGTACGCGACGACGCCGGAGGTCTTGCCCTCGTTGATCAGCAGGTCGAGGACGTAGAACTCGTTGAAGAACTCGACGCCGTGCTTGACGCAGTTCTGGAACAGCGTCTGGAGGATCATGTGGCCGGTGCGGTCGGCCGCGTAGCACGAGCGGCGGACCGGGGCCTCGCCGTGGTTGCGGGAGTGACCGCCGAAGCGGCGCTGGTCGATCCGGCCCTGCTCGGTGCGGGAGAAGGGCAGGCCCATCTTCTCCAGGTCGAGGACGGCGTCGATGGCCTCCTTGCACATGATCTCGGCGGCGTCCTGGTCGACCAGGTAGTCACCGCCCTTGACCGTGTCGAAGGTGTGCCACTCCCAGTTGTCCTCCTCGACGTTGGCGAGGGCGGCGCACATGCCGCCCTGGGCAGCGCCGGTGTGGGACCGGGTCGGGTAGAGCTTGGTCAGGACGGCGGTGCGGCTGCGCTGCGTCGACTCGATGGCCGCTCGCATGCCGGCGCCGCCGGCGCCGACGATGACGGTGTCGTACTGGTGAATCTGCATGGGGGGTTAACTCGCCTCTGGCCTCTGCCGATGGTCGATGGTGCTCGCGGCTCAGATGTTGGGGTCGAAGGTGAAGATCACCAGGGTGCCGAGCAGCACGGTGAAGACCGTGGCGGTGCCCATGAGCCCCTTGAGCCAGAGCCGGGTCGAGTCCTTCTCGGCGTAGTCGTTGATCACCTGACGCATGCCGTTGGCGCCGTGCAGCATGGCGAGCCAGAGCATCAGGAGGTCCCAGCCCTGCCAGAACGGCGAGGCCCAGCGGCCGGCCACGAAGGCGAAGCCGATCTTGGAGACGCCGCCGTCGAGCACCAGCATGATCAGCAGGTGGCCGAGGATCAGCACGACCAGAACGACACCGGACAGGCGCATGAAGAGCCAGGCCAGCATCTCGAAGTTGGTGCGGGTGCGACGCGGGGTCTTCTTGGTCCGCTGGCGCGGAGGCTCGATGACGAACGCGTCGGCGGGGTTGCCGGTGCCCAGTCCCCTGCCGGTGTGCGCCTGCTTGGAGGGGACGACGATGGCGTCGGAGTATTCCGTGGACATGTCTCGGCTCACTTCCCGAACCAGGAGATCAGCGTGTGCTGGAGGATCCCGTAGAAGGAACCGGCCATCAGGACGACCCAGACGCCGACGACGGTCCAGAGCATCTGCTTCTGGTACTTCGGGCCCTTGGACCAGAAGTCCACTGCGACGACGCGCAGGCCGTTGAGGGCGTGGAACAGGATGGCGGCCACCAGGCCGTACTCCATCAGGTTCACGAGCGGAGTCTTGTACGTCTGGATGACGGTGTCGTAGGACTCCGGCGACACTCGCACGAGGGCGGTGTCCAGGACGTGGGCGAACAGGAAGAAAAAGATGAGGACGCCGGTGACTCGATGAGCCACCCAGCTCCACATGCCTTCCCGGCCGCGGTACAGCGTTCCAGCCGGCACGGAAAAACCCTCCGGAAGCGATTGGGGGCTCGGCCGGCTTCGGTGTCGGTCAGCCCGGCCGGGTACGGTCCACCGGCCGCCAGCATCCTATCGACGCCTTTCCGTGAACCGCCTCCGGGGGCCCCAGGTGTGATCAATCAGGCACTTCTGGCCTAGCGGGGCGGGAACCAAACCCGAGGGCGTCACGATGGGTGACGGCATGCTCGCGCCCCGCGCCGGAGGGTGAGGGGCGCGGGGCGGGGCGGGTTCGGATTCGGTGGTGGTTCGGATCGGATGGTGCCGCGGCCTCACTCGTCCGGGCGGTTTCGTGGGCGAGGTCACCCGCACGGGTGAAGAAGCGTGGGTGAAGAGGGGTGGGTGATGTGCGCTCAGCGCGCCGCGGCCTCCGAGGGGGTGGCGACCAGGTGCTCCAGGCGGGTGAGGGCGATCCGGCGGAGTTCGTCGGACGCGATCAGCCGCTCCTCGTCCGGGTCGTTGGCGAGGCGGGTGCGGATGGAGGAGAGCACGGTGTCGAGCATCTCCTCCGGGGCGACCCCTTCCAGGCAGACCACGAAGACGTGGCCGAACCGGGCCTCGTACGCGGCGTGCGCGGCCCGCAGCGCGGTGTGCGCGGCCTGGCTTCCGGGAGCCCGCATGCCGAGCAGCGGCTGCGGCATCCAGCTCTCGTCCGCCAGCGCCTCGGTGAGGTCGGCCGGGCGGAGGTCGTAGGAGGCCTCGCTGGCGGCGGCCAGCAGGGACTCGATGTCGGGGTAGGGCCGGTGTGCGGTGAGCCGCAGGGCCCAGCGGTGGCTGCCGCAGCAGGCCAGCAGGGCCTCCTCGGCAGCGCCGGCGTCGGCTTCGTTGAAGCGGTGCAACCCGAGGAGGGTCGGCTCTGTTCTGACGTCGAGCCGCTGTGACGGGATGTCGCTGGCCAGCGGGTCCTCCTCGTGAGGGCGGGAAGGTGCCGGTGGAGTGGGGTGGTGAACGGGTGGGATGGGGGCTGCCGAGGGGCGCGTTGGCGCCGGTCGACCTGCGCCTCAAAGGTAGTTGAGCGGTCATCAGTTGGGGAGGGCGCGCGCCGAATTCATCCGGACGAGCTATCAAGTTGTGACGTTGACACCTGCGCGTCAGCGCCCTCCCCGTGTCCTGCCGCCGGCCGCGGCGCCGCCGTCCACCGGGGGCCGGGCCGGTCCGCGGGCACTCAGTCGCAGCGGGTGCCCGCGGCCGGCATCGTGCCCTCGGTCAGGTAGGTCGCCATGGCCCGGTCGATGCAGGTGTTGCCCTTCCCGAAGGCGCCGTGCCCCTCGCCGACCCGGGTGAGCAGGGTGGCGTTGGCGAAGCCCTTGGCCAGCGCCTCGGCCGAGGCGTACGGGGTGGCCGGGTCGCCGGTGCTGCCGACCACCAGGATCGGCGCGCTGCCCTCGGCCCGGACGGTGTGCGGCGTCTCCTGCGTCCTGAACGGCCAGTAGGCGCAGCCGGCCTCGCTGAAGTCGTCCACCGTGACGCCCCTGGACATCAGCGGCGCCTCGGCGAGCAGCCGGTCCACGGCGGCCCTGGCGTGCTCGGGGGTGGGCGCGGGGCGGGCGGCGTCGGCGCAGCCGATCGCGTTGTTGGCCTCGTCCACCGGGCTGTAGTGGCCGTTCGCGTCCCGGCCGTTGTAGTCGTCGGCGAAGGCCATCAGGTAGTCGCCCTTGTCGCGCACCATCGCCCAGCCGAGGGCGGCGCGCAGGTACTTCCAGGAGGTCGTCTCGTCGCCGTAGAGGAGCGAGATGGTGCCGGTCCAGGCCTGGTCGCGGCCGAGCTTGCGGCCGTCCTTGGTGGTCAGCGGGTGGTCGTACAGCCCGTCGAGGAAGTCGGCGGCCTTCTTGGCGGCCTTGCTGCCGTCCTTGCCGAGCGGGCACTCGTCGGCGTGGTTCTCCACGCAGTCGGCGGCGAAGCGCTCGAAGGACTTCTCGAAGCCGACCTGCTGGTCGATCCCGTGGTCCAGCCGGTCCTGGCCGGGGTCGACCGCGCCGTCCAGGATCAGCCGGCCGGTGTTCTTCGGGAACTCCTCGGCGTAGAGCGCGCCGAGGTACGTCCCGTAGGAGATGCCGAGGTAGTTGAGCTGCTTGTCGCCGACCGCGGCGCGCAGCACGTCCAGGTCGCGGGCGGTGTTGCGGGTGCCGACGAAGGGCAGCAGCCTGCCGGACCTGGCCTGGCAGGCGGCGGCGTGCTCGGTGGCCTGCTTGACGTGCTCGGCCTTGCGGACGGCCGGGTCGAGGGAGGCGTCGGTCTGGTTGACGGCGTCGTGCTGCTTGTCGTCGTAGCAGACGACCGGGGAGCTGTCGCCGGTGCCGCGGGGGTCGAAGCCGATCACGTCGAAGCGGTCGTGCAGGGTGCCGGCGAACTGCTTGGCGCCGTACTTGACCATCCCGACGCCGGATTCGCCGGGGCCGCCGGGGTTGACCATCAGCGAGCCGATCCGCTGGTCCGGCTTGGCGGCCGGGTACTTGACCAGCGCGAGGTCGAGGGCGTCGGTGGCGGGGGCGGCGTAGTCCAGCGGGACGTGCAGCGTGCCGCACCGCATGCCGGATATGTCGATCTTGGCCTTCTCGGCCTGGGCGTCGGCCGGGCAGTCGGCCCAGGTGATCTGCTGGCCGTAGAAGGGCTTGAGCGCCGGGTCGGCCTCGCCGGTGGGCCTGGGGGTCGGTGTCGGGGTGGCCGTGGGGGTGGCGGCGGCGGGCGCCGTGGTGCCCGCGGCCCGGTCCTGGGCCGGCGCGGCGGTGTCGTCGCAGGCGGAGGCGAGGAGCAGGGTGCCTGCCGCCAGCGCGGCCAGCAGGACCCGTGGGCGGGCGGCCCGGAAGGTTCTCATCGCACGTGTGTACCACTGGGGGGTGACGTGTTCGATCTTGGCCCCTGCTCCGGGGCCGCCCGCCGGGCCGGGCTCAGGCGCGGTGGACCTTGTGGTTGGCGGCCTGCGCCCGGGGGCGGACCACCAGCAGGTCGATGTTCACGTGCGAGGGCCGGGTGACCGCCCACGCCACGGTGTCCGCGATGTCCTCCGAGGTGAGCGGTTCGGCCACGCCCGCGTAGACGGCGGCGGCCTTCTCCTCGTCGCCGCGGAAGCGGGTGACCGCGAAGCCCTCGGACTTCACCATGCCGGGCGCGATCTCGATCACCCGGATCGGCTCCCCGCACAGCTCCAGCCGCAGCGTGGCGGCGATGGTGTGCGCGGCGTGCTTGGCGGCGACGTACCCGCCGCCGCCCTCGTACGCGGCCAGCGCGGCGGTCGAGGAGAGCACCAGCACCGTGCCGTCGCCGGTGGCCCGCAGGGCCGGCAGCAGGGCCTGCGTCACGTGCAGCACGCCGAGCACGTTCACCTCGTACATGGCCCGCCAGTCGGCCGGGTCCCCGTGCTCGACGCTCTCCGCGCCGATCGCGCCGCCGGCGTTGTTCACCAGGACGTCCACCCGGCCGACCGCGGCGGCGAAGGCGTCCACCGCGGCCCGGTCGGTGACGTCCAGGGTGACCGCGCGGGCCGAACCGCCCCGGGCGGCGATCTCCTCGGCCAGCGCCTCGACGCGGTCGGTGCGCCGGGCGGTCAGCACCACGTCGAAGCCCTCGGCGGCCAGCCGGCGGGCGGTCGCCGCGCCGATTCCGCTGCTGGCACCGGTGACCACGGCCACCTTCTGCTCGGTCATTGCCACTCCCTGGGGCTCATCGGTCGTTCACCCGATCATCTCAACCGCGTCGCCGCCGCGGCGGGCCGGTCAGGCCCTACATTGCGAGGACCCGCTCCCCAGTCCCGGAGGAGGCACCCCCATGACAGCCGAACCGCGCCGCGCCGAGTCGGGTTTCGCGATCGAGCCGCTGTACGGCCCGGAGTCCCTGGCCGGCCGGGAGGCCGGCGCCCGGCTCGGCCGGCCGGGGGAGTACCCCTACACCCGGGGCATCCATCCGACGATGTACACCGGCCGCCCCTGGACGATGCGCCAGTACGCGGGCTTCGGCACCGCCGCCGAGTCCAACGCCCGCTACCGGCAGCTGATCGCGGGCGGCGGCACCGGCCTCTCGGTCGCCTTCGACCTGCCCACCCAGATGGGCTACGACTCGGACGCGCCGCTCGCCGCCGGGGAGGTCGGCAAGGTGGGCGTCGCCGTGGACGGCGTCGAGGACATGGCGGTGCTGTTCGACGGCATCCCGCTCGGCGGGGTGTCCACCTCGATGACCATCAACGCGCCCGCCGCCCTGCTCCTGCTCCTCTACCAACTGGTCGGCGAGGCCCAGGGGGTGGCGCCGGCGGCGCTCACCGGCACGGTCCAGAACGACGTGCTGAAGGAGTACATCGCCCGCGGCACCTACATCTTCCCGCCGCAGCCCTCGCTGCGGCTGGTCGCCGACGTGTTCCGGTACTGCCGGGCCGAGATCCCGCGCTGGAACACCATCTCCATCTCCGGCTACCACATGGCCGAGGCCGGGGCCGACCCCGCGCAGGAGATCGCCTTCACGCTGGCCAACGGCATCGCCTACGTCCGCACCGCGATCGCCGCCGGGATGGCCGTGGACGACTTCGCCCCCCGGCTCTCGTTCTTCTTCGTGGCCCGCACGACGCTGCTGGAGGAAGTGGCCAAGTTCCGTGCGGCACGCAGGATTTGGGCCACAATCATGCGCGAGGTGTTCGGCGCCCGGAACCCGCGCTCGCAGATGCTGCGCTTCCACACCCAGACCGCCGGAGTGCAGCTCACGGCCCAGCAGCCCGAGGTCAACCTGGCCCGGGTCACCGTGCAGGCGCTCGCCGCGGTGCTCGGCGGCACCCAGTCGCTGCACACGAACAGCTACGACGAGGCGATCGCGCTGCCCACCGAGAAGGCCGCCCGGCTCGCCCTGCGCACCCAGCAGGTGCTCGCGTACGAGACCGACGTGACCGCCACCGTCGACCCGTTCGCCGGCTCCTACGCCGTCGAGTCGCTCACCGACGAGGTGGAGGCCGCCGCGCGGGCGCTGATGGACCGGATCGAGGAGCAGGGCGGCGCGGTGGCCGCGATCGAACGGGGTTACCAGAAGGGCGAGATCGAGCGCACCGCCTACCGGCTCCAGCGGGAGACCGACTCCGGGGAGCGGACGGTGGTCGGGGTCAACCGCTTCCGGTCGGACACGGAGGAGCCGTACCAGCCGCTGCGGGTGGACCCGGTGATCGAGGAGCGGCAGGCGCGGCGGCTGGCCCGGATTCGGGCCGAGCGCTCCGCCGGCGCCGTCACCCGGGGGCTGGACGCGCTGCGCCGCACCGCCGAGGGGACGGGGAACGTGCTGTACCCGATGAAGGAGGTGCTGGCCGCCCGGGCCACCGTCGGCGAGGTGTGCGACGCGCTGCGCGGAGTGTGGGGGACGTACTCCCCGGTGGAGCGCTTCTGACGTCCTGCTGAACGGCCGTCAACCCGCCGGTGTCGTCGGGGAAGTGGCGGCCGTGACCGTCGGCCGGGGTGGTCGTTGCACAGGGCACGCAACCCGGGGAAGGCGGCTGAAACAAGATGTCATACCCACGTGTCCGGCCGGTATGCACCCATCCGGGGACTAGTTTTCCGGAAGTCGGGCCAAATCCCCCCAACAGGCCTACGATTGGCGAGATGAACCGTCCTGAGCCCGCTCAGCCGGGCACCACTCTCGCCGCCCCACGCCCCGCCGCCGATCTGCGCGACCGGGTCCGGGAGCTGGAGCCCGAGCTGGTCGCCTTCCGTCGTGATCTGCACCGGCACCCGGAGCTGGGCCGCCAGGAGTTCCGAACCACCGGGCTGCTGCGCGACCGGCTGGCGGCCGCCGGGCTCGAACCCCGGGTGCTGCCCGGCGGCACCGGCATGCTCGTCGACATCGTCCCGCCCGGCACCGCCCCGGGAACGGAGTTCCTGGCCTTCCGCGCCGACATCGACGCGCTGCCGATCGACGACGCCAAGACCGACGTGCCGTACCGCTCCACCGTCCCCGGCCGGGCCCACGCCTGCGGCCACGACGTGCACACCTCGGTGGTGCTCGGCACCGGCCTGGTGCTGGCCGAGGCCGCCCGCGCCGGCGAGCTGCGCCGCCCCGTCAGGCTGGTGTTCCAGCCCGCCGAGGAGGTCATGCCGGGCGGCGCGCTGGACGTCATCAAGGCCGACGGGATGGCGGGTGTCGGGCGGATCTTCGCGGTGCACTGCGACCCGAAGGTGGAGGTCGGCCGGATCGCCCTGCGGGTCGGGGCGATCACCTCGGCCTGCGACCGCCTGGTGCTGCACCTGGACGGCCCCGGCGGGCACACCGCCCGTCCGCACCTGACCACGGACCTGGTCACCGCGGTCGCCAGGACGGCCGCCGACCTCCCGGGGGCGCTGGCCCGCCGGATGGACCCGCGCTGGGGCGTCAGCCTGGTCTGGGGGCGGATCGCCTCCGGTTCCGCGCCCAACGTCATCCCGCAGCACGCCGAGCTGGAGGGCACCGTTCGCTGCCTGGAGCTGGACGGCTGGCGGGAGGCGCCGGACCTGCTGCACGAGCTGATCGCCAAGCTGTCCGAGACCCACCGGGCCAAGTGGACGCTGGACTACCACCGCGGGGTGCCGCCGGTGGTGAACGAGGCGGTCTCGGTCGCCCTGCTGGACGGGGCGATGCACGCCCGCTTCGGCGGGGACGGCGCCGTGGTGGTGGAGGGCACCGAGCAGAGCCTGGGCGGCGAGGACTTCTCCTGGTACCTGGAGCACGCCCCGGGCGCGCTGGCCCGGCTCGGCGTCCGCGCCCCCGGCGACGCCACGGTCCGGGACCTGCACCAGGGCCGGTTCGACGTGGACGAGCGGGCGATCGGCATCGGCGTGGAACTGTTCTCGGCGCTGGCCCTGGAGGCTGACGGCAGCTGACGGCAGGTCCGGGGGCGGTGCGGCCGGAGCGAAGCGGAACGGCCGGATCCGGGGTCCCGTCGGGGTTACGTAAACTGACCGAACCGACCTCGGACCACCGTCCGCGCGGGGGATAAGAGCCCCGGGGAGAACATCAGACCACGGTTTGATAACAACCCGTATGCTCCGGCACCCCGTAACACAACCGTGTTCTACGCGCGTTACGGTGGCGTCCGACCACGCCAAACGGTTGCGTGTAGAAGGAGATATCCCCTTGCGCCGTTCAATGAAGCTCGCCGCGGTTGTGCTCTCGGGTTCCCTGGGCATGGCCTCGCTCGCCGCTTGCGGCGCAAAGAGCACCGACTCCTCCTCTTCCGGCTCGGGCGACGGTTCGCTCAAGGTCGGCATGGCCTACGACATCGGCGGCCGCGGCGACCAGTCGTTCAACGACTCCGCCGCCCGTGGCCTCGACAAGGCCAAGTCCGAGCTGGGCGTCTCCGTGACCGAGGCCGAGGCCAAGCAGAACGAGGCCGAGGCCGACAAGGAGACCCGTCTCAAGAACCTGATCGACGCGGGTTACAAGACGATCATCGCGGTCGGCTTCGTCTACCAGCCGGCGGTCGACAAGGTCGCCAAGGACAACCCGACGGTCAAGTTCGCGATCATCGACTCGAACGACAAGGACCAGCCGGCCAACGTCACCTCGCTGCTCTTCGCCGAGCAGGAGGGCTCGTACCTGGCCGGTGTCGCCGCCGCGAACAAGTCGAAGGCCAAGCACGTCGGCTTCATCGGCGGTGTGCAGTCCGAGCTGATCAAGAAGTTCGAGGCCGGTTACACGGCGGGTGTGAAGTCCGTCGACCCGAGCATCACGGTCGAGACCACCTACCTGAGCACCCCGCCGGACTTCACCGGCTTCGCCTCGCCCGACAAGGGCAAGGAGGCCGCCCAGGGCCAGCTCGACAAGGGCGCGGACGTCATCTACACCGCCGCCGGCTCCTCCGGCAACGGCGCCATCGAGGCCGTCGCCAACAAGTCGGGCGCCCTGGCCATCGGTGTCGACTCCGACCAGGCCAGCCAGCCGGCCCTGGCGAAGTACAAGAACAGCATCATGACCTCGATGGTCAAGAACGTCGACACCGCGGTGTTCTCGTACATCCAGTCGGTCAAGCAGGGCCAGAGCCCGACCGGCGTCAAGCTGTTCGACCTGAAGGCCGAGGGCGTCTCGCTCGCCACCACCGGCGGCAAGATCGACGACATCCAGGACAAGCTGAAGGTCGCCGCCGACGCGATCAAGTCCGGCGCCACCACCATTCCGACCGCGCCGGTCAAGTAAGCACCGCGCGTCCCGGACGCCGCAGAGCCCGCCGCCTGCCCGGCAGGGCGACGCACCACACAGTTCACGGGAGGGGCCCGGCAGGGTGCGCTCAACGCGTACCCCCCGGGCCCCGTTCCGTCTCTCCGTTCCCCCTTGGCCCTCCGAGCGCAACGACGCGCCTCCAGACCACCAGGAGACCGCCATCACCGCATCCGACCCCGTCCCCCTGCGCAAGGACGGCACCCCCAGCGCGGGGACGGCGACACCGGCCGTCGAACTGCGCGGCATCACCAAGCGCTTCCCGGGTGTCGTGGCCAACCACGACATCAACCTCACCGTCCGCACCGGGACCGTGCACGCCCTGATGGGTGAGAACGGCGCCGGCAAGTCGACGCTGATGAAGATCCTCTACGGCATGCAGAAGCCGGACGAGGGCACCATCGCGATCAACGGCGAGCAGTGCGAGTTCAACACCCCCGGCGACGCCATCTCGCGCGGCGTCGGCATGGTGCACCAGCACTTCATGCTCGCCGACAACCTCACGGTGTGGGAGAACGTCGTCCTCGGCGGCGAGAAGCTCCACGGCATCGGCGCCAGGGCGAAGGCGAAGATCAAGGAGATCTCCGACCAGTACGGCCTGGGCGTGCGCCCGGACGCCCTGGTCGAGGACCTCGGCGTCGCCGACCGCCAGCGCGTCGAGATCCTCAAGGTGCTGTACCGCGGCGCCAAGATCCTGATCCTCGACGAACCCACGGCCGTGCTCGTCCCGCAGGAGGTCGACGCGCTGTTCGACAACCTGCGCGAGCTCAAGTCCGAGGGCGTCACCGTCATCTTCATCTCGCACAAGCTGCACGAGGTGCTCGCGGTGGCCGACGCGATCAGCGTCATCCGGCGCGGCACCACGGTCGGCGACGCCGACCCGAAGGCCGTCACCGCCCGGCAGCTCGCCGAGCTGATGGTCGGCGCCGAGCTGCCCTCCCCGGAGAGCCGCGAGTCGACCGTCACCGAGACCGTGATGCTCGACGTCGAAGGCCTGCGGATCGCCAAGACCGACGCCGAGGGCATCGAGCGCGTCGTCCTCGACGACATCTCGCTGCGCATCCACAAGGGCGAGATCCTCGGCATCGCCGGTGTCGAGGGCAACGGCCAGGCCGAGCTGGTCGAGGCCGTCATGGGGATGCTGCCGCTGAACGCCGGCACCGTCACCCTGGACGGCAAGGACCTCTCCGGCACCCTGACCCGGGCCCGCCGCGAGGCCGGCATCGGCTACATCCCCGAGGACCGCCACCGGCACGGCCTGCTGCTGGAGGCCCCGCTCTGGGAGAACCGCATCCTCGGGCACGTCACCGAGGCGCCCAACTCCAAGGGCGTGCTGCTCGACCCGGCCGCCGCCCGCGCGGACACCTGGCGGATCGTCGAGGAGTACGACGTCCGCACTCCCGGCATCGAGGTCACCGCGGCCTCGCTCTCCGGCGGCAACCAGCAGAAGCTGATCATCGGCCGCGAGATGAGCCACCAGCCCAAGCTGCTGATCGCCGCCCACCCCACCCGCGGTGTGGACGTCGGCGCGCAGGCGCAGATCTGGGAGCACATCCGGGTCGCCCAGCGGGCCGGCCTGGCCGTCCTGCTGATCTCCGCCGACCTGGACGAGCTGATCGGCCTGTCCGACACGATCCGGGTCATCTACCGCGGCCGCCTGGTCGCCGACGCCGACCCGGCCACCGTCACCGCCGAGGACCTCGGTACCGCGATGACCGGTGCCGCCAGGGGCCACCTGGAGTCCGAGCCGGAGGCCGTCGCCGAGGCGCAGGCCGTCGCGGCCGAGGGCACCGAGGCCGAGGCCGGGCACCAGCCCACCGACACCGCCGACGACCCGCAGGCGGGGGAGTAACCCATGACCAGTCCCAACCCCGCCGCCGCGAAGCCCGGTCTGGCCCAGCGGTTCAACGGTGAGCGGATCGTGCTCGCGCTGGCGGCGCCGGTGCTCGCGGTCCTGCTCTCCGTCGCGATCTGTTCCGTCCTGCTGGCGACCTCGGGCAAGAACCCGTTCGACGCGTGGGACCTGATGATCACCAACGCCGGCAAGGCCGACGGCCAGGTGAACATCCTCAACCGGACCACCACGTACTACCTGGCCGCCGCGGCCGCCGCGTTCGGGTTCCGGATGAACCTGTTCAACATCGGCGTCGAGGGCCAGTACAAGGTCGCGGCGCTGTTCGCGGCCTTCGTCGGCGCCAAGGTGGACCTGCCGGCCTTCATCCAGATCCCGCTGCTGCTGCTCACCGCCATGGTGGTCGGCGGTCTGTACGCGAGCATCGCCGGTCTGCTGAAGGTCTACCGCGGCGTCAGCGAGGTCATCTCGACCATCATGCTGAACTCGATCGCGACCGCGATCATCGGTCTGCTGCTCGTCCCCGGCATCTTCGCGCCGAAGGTCAGCGGCACCAGCAACTCGGTGCAGACCGCGCCGATCTCGCAGTCCAGCCACTTCTTCTCGATGGAGACGAACGGCGGGAAGCTCTGGGGCTTCCTCTTCGTCGCCGTCCTGGTCGGCGTGATCTTCCAGGTCACCCTGACCCGCACCCGCTTCGGCTTCGACCTGCGCGCCACCGGCCGCTCGGAGACCGCCGCGACCGCCTCCGGCGTGAACGTCAAGCGCATGGTGGTCGTCTCGATGGTCGTCTCGGGCGCCATCGCCGGTCTGATCGGCCTGCCGGAGCTGCTGCAGAACTCGTACTACTTCGGGCAGACCTTCCAGCTGAACCTGGGCTTCCTGGGCATCTCGGTCGCTCTGCTCGGTCGGAACAGCCCGATCGGCATCGCGTTCGCCGCGCTGCTGTTCGCCTTCCTGGACGCCACCGGCTCGCAGCTGCCGCTCCAGGGCGGCTTCCCGTTCGAGATCGTCGACGTCATGAAGGGCACCATCGTCATCTGCGTCGTCGTCGCGTACGAGCTGGTGCGCCGCTACGGCCTGAAGCGTCAGCAGCAGAAGGTCGGCGCCCAGCTCGCCGCCCAGGCTGCCGCGAACAGTGAGAAGAAGGAGGTGTCCGCATGAGCACGGCAACGGCTGCCCGTCCGAAGGCGTCGGGCGCACCCGCGAAGAAGCGCAAGCTGTCCTGGCCGGTCGTCCTGCTCCTGATCGCGGGCGCCCTGATGCTGTTCTCCGCCGTGGGCCTGGCCACCGGCAACCACTCGCTGACCTCCTCCGGGCAGGTCACCGCCGCGCTCGGCGCCGCCGTGCCGATCGGCATGGCCGGTCTGGGCGGTCTCTGGTCCGAGCGGGCCGGTGTGGTCAACATCGGTCTCGAAGGCATGATGGTCGCCGGCACCTTCTGCGGGGCCTGGGCGGGCTACCTGGTCAACCCGTGGGTCGGCCTGCTGGCCGGCATGCTGGGCGGGGCGGTCGGCGGCCTGCTGCACGCGGTCGTCACCGTCACCTTCGGCGTCGACCACATCGTCTCCGGCGTCGGCATCAACCTGCTGATCCCCGGCATCTGCGCGTACGTCAACCGGATCTACTACAAGGACTACATCTCGGTCGGCGCCGGCCAGAACCAGTCCCCGCCGGCGGACCCGCTGCCGTACATCACCGTCCCGGGCCTGTCCTCCGGGCTGAAGAGCATCGAGAGCCACCACTGGTTCTTCGTCTCGGACGTCGCGGGCGTGCTCGGCGGCCTGGTCACCAACATCTCGGTGGTCGTGCTGCTGGCCGGCGCGCTGATCGTGGTCAGCTACTTCGCGCTCTGGCGCACGGTGTTCGGCCTTCGGCTGCGCTCCTGCGGTGAGAACCCCACCGCCGCCGAGTCGCTGGGCGTCAACGTCTACAAGTACAAGTACCTCGCGGTCATCGCCTCCGGCGCCTTCGCCGGCCTCGGCGGGGCGTACCTCTCGCTGGTCGCGGCGCACTTCTACAAGGACGGCCAGACCCTCGGCCGCGGCTTCATCGGCCTCGCCGCGATGATCTTCGGCAACTGGATGCCCGGTGGCCTCGCCATGGGCGCCGGCCTGTTCGGCTTCACCGACAGCCTCCAGCTGCGCGACCCGGAGTCGGTGCACGTGCTGATCCTGATCGTCGGCATCGCGATGATCCTGTTCGCGCTCTGGCAGCTGTACCGCCGCAAGTACACCGCGACGGCGGTCTCCTTCGTGGTGGCCGGCGGCCTGATCGCCTGGTACTCGCTGACCGACGAGGTGCAGCGCCCGCTGATCGTCGCCACGCCGTACGTGATCACCCTGGTGGTGCTCTCGCTGGCCTCGCAGCGCCTGCGGATGCCGAAGGCGGACGGTCAGATCTACCGCAAGGGCCAGGGCAAGTGACCACCTCCGCGCCCGCGGCGCCGCCCGCGATCGACTGGGAGCTGCTGCGTGCGGCGGCGCGCGAGGCCATGGGCCGCGCGTACGCGCCGTACAGCAGGTTCCCGGTCGGCGCGGCCGCCCTGGTGGACGACGGCAGGGTGGTCACCGGCTGCAACGTCGAGAACGCCTCGTACGGGCTCGGGCTGTGCGCCGAGTGCGGGCTGGTGTCCGCGCTGCACTCCTCCGGCGGCGGCCGGCTGGTCGCCTTCACCTGCGTGGACGGCGCCGGCGAACTGCTGATGCCGTGCGGGCGCTGCCGCCAACTGCTGTACGAGCACGGCGGTCCGGGGCTGCTGGTCGAGCTGGCCTCGGGCGTGAAGCCGATGAGCGAGGTCCTTCCCGACGCGTTCGGGCCGGAGCGGCTCTAAGGGCCCGGTTGGCCCTAGCCGCAGCAATTGTTACGCGCGTAGAGTGTCGCGAGTGGGCCGGAACCCGGTCATCTCGCGACACTCTTCGCTTTTGAAACCCCTCTTGGAGCACGCATGGACGCCATCTCCGTCATCAGGACCAAGCGCGATCGCGGAGAGCTGAGCGACGCTCAGATCGACTGGGTCATCGACGCCTACACCCGCGGTGAGGTCGCCGACGAGCAGATGTCCGCGCTGGCGATGGCGATCCTGCTGAACGGGATGAAGCCGCACGAGATCAGCCGCTGGACCGACGCCATGATCCGCTCCGGCGTCCGGATGGACTTCTCCTCGCTGCCGCTGCCCACCAGTGACAAGCACTCCACCGGCGGCGTCGGCGACAAGATCACCCTGCCGCTCGCCCCGCTGGTCGCCGCCTGCGGCGCCGCCGTTCCGCAGCTGTCCGGCCGCGGCCTCGGCCACACCGGCGGCACCCTGGACAAGCTGGAGTCCATCCCCGGCTGGCGCGCCCTGCTCTCCAACGAGGAGATGATGGACGTGCTGGGCTCCGCCGGCGCGGTGATCTGCGCGGCGGGCGACGGCCTCGCGCCGGCCGACAAGAAGCTGTACGCGCTGCGCGACGTCACCGGCACCGTCGAGGCCATCCCGCTGATCGCCTCCTCGATCATGTCGAAGAAGATCGCCGAGGGCACCGGCGCGCTGGTCCTGGACGTCAAGGTCGGCTCCGGCGCGTTCATGAAGAACCTGGACGACGCCCGCGAACTCGCCCGCACCATGGTCGGCCTGGGCACCACCGCCGGGGTCAACACCGTCGCGCTGCTCACCGACATGTCCACCCCGCTCGGCCTCACCGCGGGCAACGCGCTGGAGGTCCGGGAGTCCCTGGAGGTGCTCGCGGGCGGCGGCCCGGCCGACGTCGTCGAGCTGACCCTCGCGCTCGCCCGCGAGATGCTCGCCGCGGCCGGCGTGCAGGGCAAGGACCCGGCCGACGCGCTGCGCGACGGCTCCGCGATGGACCACTGGCGCCGCATGATCGCCGCCCAGGGCGGCGACGTCGACGCCCCGCTCCCGGTCGCCCGCGAGCAGCACGTCATCCCGGCCCCCGCCTCCGGCGTCCTCACCACGCTGGACGCCTACGCGATCGGCGTCAGCGCCTGGCGCCTGGGCGCCGGCCGCGCCCGCAAGGAGGACCCGGTCCAGGCCGGCGCCGGCATCGAGATGCACGCCAAGCCCGGCGACACCGTGGTGGCCGGCCAGCCCCTGCTGACCCTGCACACCGACACCCCGGAGCGCTTCGACTACGCCGTCGAGGCCCTGGCCGGCGGCATCGAGGTCGCCCCGGCGGGCACCGCTTTCACCCCGAACCCGATCGTCCTCGACCGCATCGCCTGAGGGCGGTCGTGAACGGGCCGCCCACCGGTGCACCGGTGGGCGGCCCGGCGTTTTCCCCGATCAGGGGCGGCCGAAGATGTCGTGGGTGCCGATCCGGCGCCAGACGATGTGCGGCTCGCCGTCCTGGACCGGGGTTCCGTAGCTGAAGGTCGCCCGGCCGTCCGGGGCCCAGGTCATCTCCCAGATGTCCGGATGGCCCTGCATCTTCTTCACCCGCAGGCCTCGGCGGAAGCCCTGTCCGGCTCGGAGGTCGGTGACGAACTGGGTCACCGCGACCAGGAACGCGGCCTTCTGCGCGGCGGTCAGGCCCTTCCAGTCGCGCAGGAAGTGAGCCAGTGACTCATACGTCGGCACGGCGCTTGATCTCCCCCAGGTCGAGACCGGCCTCGTCGGCGAGCGACTGGAGGAAGGCGTCCCCGTCCTGGAATACCTCGCCCCGCTCGCCCGCGGCGATCGCCTCGTCGACCTCCTGCTCCTTCTCCTGCCAGGAGCCGCTCCAGAACCACGCCTGGTCGTCCGGGATGACCGAGGCCGGGGTCAGCACGATGCGGCCGTCCTCCACCGCGACAACCAGTTGGTCGCCCTCCTGGAGGTCCAGCTGCTCTCTTATCTCCTGCGGAATGGTGACCACGCCCTTCTTCCGCACGGGAGTGGACACCAAGTGGGGACGTCGGCGGCGCTTGAGGTCTGCCATGAGGAAAGTCTACCTGGCGGAAAGTCTGCCCAGCTGCCCCGTTCGGCGGGCCGCGTGGGCCCGGTGGGTGGCGTAGAGGGTGACGGCTGCGGCGAGGGTCATGGCGGCGAGCCCGACGGCGGCGGCGCCGGGCCAGCCGGTGGCGTGGTAGGCGTCGGCGCCGAGGGTGCCGCCGAGGCTGTTGCCGAGGTAGTAGGCGATCAGGTAGAGGGCGGAGGCCTGGGCGCGGCCCTCGGTGGCGGTGCGGCCGACCGAGGAGGAGGCGGTGGCGTGGCCGGCGAAGAAGCCGGCGGTGATCAGGACCAGGCCGAGCAGGGCGCAGACCAGGGACTCGGCGAGGGAGAGCAGCAGGCCGGCCGCGGTCACGCCGATGGAGACGTAGAGGGCGCCGCGCCGGCCGAGGCGGCCGGAGAGCCGGCCGGCGGCGGCGGAGGTGCCGGTGCCGACCAGGTAGACCACGAAGATCGAGGCGGCGATCGACTCCGGCAGGTGGAACGGCGCGGAGATCAGCCGGTAGCCGACGGTGTTGTAGACCGCGCCGAACACGGCCATGAACAGCATCCCGAGCGCGTACAGCCGCACCAGCAGCGGGTTGCGCAGATGCCGTCCGACGGTCCGGGCGAGCGCGCGGGCGTCCACCGGGGCGGGGGTGAAGTGCCGGGCCGCGGGGAGCAGCAGCCGGAAGGCGAGCGTGGCGAGCAGGGCGAGGACGGCGGAGGCGGCGAGGCCCCAGCGCCAGCCGAGTCCGGCGGCGGTCCAGCCGGAGAGCAGCCGGCCGCCCATTCCGCCGATGCTGTTGCCGGCCACGTACAGGCCCATCGCGGAGGGCAGCGCGCTGGGGTGGACCTCCTCGGCGAGGTAGGCCATGGCGGTGGCGGGGAGCCCGGCGAGGGCGGCGCCCTGGAGGACCCGCAGGGTGACGAGGGCGGTGAGGTCCGGCGCGAAGGGCAGGGCGAGCGCGAGGGCGGAGGCGGCGAGGGTGGAGGCCGTCATCACCGCGGTGCGGCCGTACTTGTCGGAGAGCGCGCTGGCCGGGAGCAGCCCGAGGGCGAGGCCGAGGGTGGCGGCGGAGGCCGTCCAGCTGGCCTGGCCGGGGGTGAGGTCGAGATCGGCCGAGAGGATCGGCAGCAGGCCCTGGGTGGAGTAGAGCAGGACGAAGGTCGCGACCCCGGCGGCGAACAGGGCGAGGTTGGCGCGGCGGAAGCCGCGCTGGCCGGGGCGGTGGCGGTCGTCCGCGGTGGCGGCGGAGGAGGGGGCGGTGGCGGGGGCATCCGGGGTGGTCACGGATGCCCCGGTATCGGCGGGCTGCATGTCGTCGACCGTAGGCCTGGCGCCGTTGATGCGTCCAATGCATGAAGTGTGGATGATCGATGCACTGGCGTATGAGTCGAGGTGGTGGCGCGATGTCCGGTCCGGAGTCGGCGGACGGCGGCGAGCAGCGGTACCGGGGGGCCGAGTTGGGACCGCGGGAGCCGGCGGTGCTGCTGGCGCCCCGGCTGGCCCGGTTCGCGGCGGTGGCCCGGCTGGAGCACGTGACCCGGGCGGCCGCGCTGCTCGGGGTGCCGCAGCCGACGCTGTCGCGCTCGGTGGCCCGGCTGGAGGAGGAGCTGGGGGTGGACCTGCTGGCCCGTCAGGGCCGTACGGTGCAGCTGACCCGGGCGGGCCGGCTGCTGCTGGCCTCGGTGGAGCGGGCGCTGGCCGAGGTCGAGCGCGGTGCGGCGGCGGCCCGGGCGGAGGCGGACCCGGAGGCGGGCCTGGTGGCCTTCGGTTTCCTGCACACGATGGGGCCGGACGCGGTGCCGGCGCTGCTGCGCGGCTTCCGCGCGGCGCACCCGCGGGTGCGGTTCCAGCTGGTCCAGGACTACGGCGCGGCGATGCTGGAGCGGCTGCGGGCCGGGGAGCTGGACCTCTGTCTGGTCGCGCCGCTGCCGGAGGACCCGGCGTTCGCCGCCCGCCCGCTGGACGAGCAGCGGTTGCACCTGGTCGTCCCGGCGGACCACCGGCTGGCCGGGCGGCGGCGGATCCGGCTGGCGGAGGTGGCCGAGGAGCCGTTCGTCGGGCTGGAGCAGGGGTACGGGCTGCGCGCGATCACGGACGGCTTCTGCGCGCAGGCCGGGTTCGTCCCCCGGCTGGCGTTCGAGGGGGAGGAGGCGGAGACGCTGCGCGGGCTGGTGGCGGCCGGGCTGGGGGTGGCGCTGCTGCCGCCGGCCCTGGTGCCGCGGCCGGGGGTGGTGGAGCTGGAGGTGACGGCGCCGCGCACCCGCCGGGCGATCGGGCTGGCCTGGGCGGCGGGGCGGCCGCTGGCCCCGCCGGCGCGGACCTTCCGGGACTTCGTGCTGTCCCGGCGGGGGCGGCTGCTGCAGCACGACTGACGCCCGCTCGGCGGCGGTCCGGAGTTTTGGCGGATCGTATGGACCGGGCGGTGGAATTCCGCGTGGAGTTTGGACCATCCGGTGGTGTTCGCGGTGGTCGGTCTACGCGCGTAGGGGCTATATTTCCGCAATGGAACAGCAGATCCCCGTCACCACCGCGGGCACCGGCCCGCGCATCCCCACCGCCGACCAGATCCGCCGCGCGCCGAAGGTCCTCCTGCACGACCACCTGGACGGCGGGCTGCGCCCGGAGACCGTGGTCGAGCTGGCCGCCGCCTGCGGCTACCAGGGCCTGCCCACCACCGACGCCAAGGAGCTCGGCGAGTGGTTCCGCGAGGCCGCCGACTCCGGCTCGCTGGTCCGCTACCTGGAGACCTTCGCGCACACCTGCGCCGTGATGCAGACCCGTGAGGCGCTGATCAAGGTCGCCGCGGACTGCGCCGAGGACCTGGCCGCCGACGGCGTCGTGTACGCCGAGGTCCGCTACGCCCCCGAGCAGCACCTGGAGGCCGGGCTGAGCCTCGACGAGGTCGTCGAGGCCGTCCAGGAGGGCTTCCGCCTCGGCGAGGCCAACGCCCGCGCAGCCGGCCACCGGATCCGCATCGGCACCCTGATCACCGCGATGCGGCACGCCGCCCGCTCGCAGGAGATCGCCGAACTGGCCAACCGCCACCGGGACTCGGGCGTCGTCGGCTTCGACATCGCCGGTGCCGAGGCCGGCTACCCGCCCACCCGCCACCAGGCCGCCTTCGACTACCTCAAGGGCGAGAACAACCACTTCACCATCCACGCGGGCGAGGCCTTCGGCCTGCCGTCGATCTGGGAGGCCCTGCAGTGCTGCGGCGCCGACCGGCTCGGCCACGGCGTGCGGATCGTCGACGACATCACGGTCGGCGAGGACGGCACGGTCGAGCTCGGCCGGCTGGCCGCGTACGTGCGCGACAAGCGCATCCCGCTGGAGATGTGCCCGACCTCCAACATCCAGACCGGCGCCGCGGCCTCGTACGCCGAGCACCCGATCGGGCTGCTCAGCCGGCTGAAGTTCCGGGTCACCGTGAACACCGACAACCGGCTGATGAGCGGCACCAGCATGAGCCGGGAGTTCGGCCACGTGGTGGAGGCCTTCGGCTACACCCTGGGCGACCTGGAGTGGTTCACCGTGAACGCGATGAAGTCCGCGTTCCTGCCGTTCGACGAGCGGCTGGCGATGATCAGCGACGTGATCAAGCCGGGCTACGCCGAGCTGAAGTCGGAGTGGCTGTTCAGCGTGGGCGCCGGCGGCAACTGAGCCGCCGGGGCGGTGCGCCGGGCCCGCCGGGTCGGATGAACGCCGTGCTCCCGCATGAGAGTTGGCGTTCATCCGACTACTCACTCGGGTGAGTGAATGCCCTTTGGTTCCCGGGTGACCGGCTCACTACGGTGTGCCCGTCATTGCCGATACGGCTCGGCGGCGGTCGCCCGTCCGTCGGTCCCGTACGTGAAGTCGGCCACCGACGAGGACCCAAAGGGGACCCACCATGAAGCAGGCTCTCAAGGCCGCGGGCACCGCGGCGCTCGGCATCGCCATCGCGGCGGTCGGCGCCGGTACCGCCTCCGCGGCCGACGGCCAGGCGGCCGGCGGCCTCGGGCTGCCCACCGGCGCGCTGACGAACCCGGCGGTGACCGGTGCGGTCACCGACACCGCCGCCAAGCTGCCCGCCACCGGCAAGGTGACCGAGACGCTGGGCACCCTCGCCCCGAGCGTGGGCAAGGCCGTCCCGGCCGGGGAGACCCCGCTGGCCGGCGTCACCCAGCAGCGTGCCGCCCTCCCGACCGTCCCGGGCCTGGACAAGACCCCGATCGGCGCGCTGACCAGCACCCTGCCGGCCCTCCCCGGCCTGACCGGCTGAAGTCCGGGGCGCGCCCGACCGGCACGCCCCGGCCCACGGCACGGCGACGGGCCGCCGGGCTCACGGCTCCTGGGGGAGCAGCAGCCAGAGGGCCAGGTAGAGGAGGAACTGGGGGCCGGGCAGCAGGCAGGAGAGCAGGAAGATCAGCCGGACGGTCCACGGGGTCAGGCCGAAGCGTTCGGCGATCCCGGCGCAGACGCCGGCGATGACGCGGTTGTGGCGGGGGCGGGCGAGGCGCGCGGTCATGGTCGTCTCCGTGTGGTGGCGGCCCGGTCCGGCCGGTCCGGCGGGCTGCTTCCATACTCCGTCGCCGGCGGCCCCCGGTCCTCCGTCCGGCAGGTGATTCTCCGCCCCGAAGGGTCACCGGGTAGGTGTAGCCGGACGTCGGGGTCGGCCTCAGGGTGACCCCGAGGGCCGAGGGCCGGAACGTGCGCCCGGGCCCGTCCGAAGGGGCCGGGCCGGCTCGGTAGGATGCTGCCGATCGCAGTCGGCCGGGGGGCGGACGAGAAGCCCGACTTCGTTGTGGAACGACCTCTCGCGCAAGCGATTTCACGTCCTGATGGGTTCTGTCCCGCATTCTCTCGTGAGGTTGAATTGCGCATTCGGCATCGCAGATTCCTGACCGCGACCGCCGCCGTCACGCTGGCCTCCGGCCTGGCCGCCGTCGAGGGTCCGGCCGTCCTCGCCGCGCCGCAGGCCGTCGCGGTGGTCCCGGGCACCCGGACCCGTCCCTCGCCGGTCACGATCACTTTCGGGGGCCTTCCCGGCACCGTCACGGCGGGTGGCGCGGCGGTGGAGTTCACCGCGACGCTCCGGAACACCGCGGACCACCGGCTGGACGTCCCGTCCTCGTTCTTCGGCCTCGCGGACACCGGTGCCGGTGCCGGTGCCGGGCAGGGCCACTTCAGGCTGGAGTACCGGTCGCCCGGCGCCGCCCAGTGGCAGGATGCCGGGGTGAACGCCGCGGGCACCGGCGCCCGCTGGGCGCTCGACCAGCCCGCCGTGCTGTCGCTGGCGGCCGGCGCCGAGGCCGTCTACCGGCTGCGGCTCACCGTCACCGCCGACGCCCCTGCCGGGCGGGTGACGCCGGGCTTCGACGCCGTGGTCTCGGACCCGGCCCTGCCGCCGGAGCAGCGCACCACCGGTGCGGAGAGCGGCCACCCGGACCTGGTCGTCGCCCCGGCGGCGGCGCCGACCCCCGTGCCGACCACGGCGCCGGCCACCCCGGCGGCCACCGTGGAGGTCGGGTTCGAGGGCGTGCCCACCTCGTTCACGGTGGGCGGGGAGGCGAAGCCGTTCACGCTGGTCCTTACCAACCGGAGCGGCCGGGACCTGCGGGTCGTGCCCGCGGCCGTGTTCCAGGGGGCGGCCGAACTCCCTTCGAGCACCGTCAAGTTCGAGTTCCGTGCCGCCGACGGGCAGTGGCGGGAGGCCACCTCGGCCGACAGCCCGGGGCACCCGGCCTGGCTGTGCCTCGGGCTGCGGACCGGGGACCGGAACGCCGACGTCATCGCGCTGGCGAAGGGCGGGAGCCGCACCGTCGAGGTCCGGCTGGCCTTCACCAGGGACGCGCCGATCCTGTTCGAGTCCCTGGTCGCCGTCGCGGACACCCTGCCGGAGCCGGGCGAGAGCGCGGCCGAGGCGGTCGGCGCCGCGGCCGACTTCATCACCGTGTCCGCGACGGGTCCCACCGCCAGGGCCGCTCCGGCGTTCCAGGACCCCGACCCGGGCCCGGAGGCGGCGGAGCCGTCCGCGGCCCCGGTCGTCCCGGCGGCGGCCCCTCCGATGGCGCCGAGCCCGGCGGCGGGCGGCCCGCGGGCGGTGGCCGCCCCGGCCGCCGACACCCGGCTGGCCTCCACCGGTGGCGGCACGGCCGCGGAGCCGATGGCGATCACCGGGGTGACCGCGATCGCCATGGGCGTCGGCACCCTGGTGGTGGCGCGGCGCCGCAACCGGGTGCGGGGCGGTGCCGGGAACCGGCCCTGACGTGCCTGAAGGCCCGTCCGCCCCCGCTGTCGCGCGGGGACGGACGGGCCTTCAGGTGTGCGTACGAGCCGGTGGTGCGGTCAGCCGACCGGGTTCTGCGGCGGCTGCGGCTGCGCGTACGGGTTGTCCGCCACCGGCTGCGGGGGGACGCCCGGCTGGTACGGCGCGCCGCCCTGCGGCGGTGCGGGCGGAGCGGCCTGCGGCGCGACCGGGGGAACCGGGGCGCCGGCCTGCGGCGGGACGGGCGCGCCCGGCTGCTGGGCGTACGGGGCCTGCGGGGCGTTCGGGTTGAACGGGGCCTGCGGGGCGTTGGGGTTGAACGGCGCGTTCGGGTTGAAGGCCCCCTGCGGCGCGTTGGGGTTGAACGCGGCGGCCGCCTGGGCGGCCTGCTGCTGCTTGGCGTTGCCGCGTTCGACGAGCGACTTCACCGAGGCGACGATCATGCCGACCGGCAGGATGAACACCTTGAAGAAGATGTAGTACGTGCCGCCCTCGAAGACGAACGCCAGGTAATAGGCGTACCCGAGGAAGCCGAGGCCGAGGACGACGTTGAGGACGCGCAGGCCGGCCTTCAGCCCGCCGGCGGCGGCCCCGAGGGCCACCATGATGACGCCGCTGAGCGCCAGCAGTACGACGTACCAGGAGAAGAGCGGTTCGGCGCTGAAGTCCAGATTGTTCAAAGCGGTTTCCTGGGGAAGGGAAGAAGAAAAACGGCAGGCGCCGTTCGGGGACGAGAGCGCACAGTACTAAAGGCGGCCGACATTCGTCGCCGCCTTTGTGTCACGGTGTCATTGCGCTGTGCCGCAGCGGCAGTCGACGAGGTGGGAAATGACGGATTTTGAGGTGCTGCGGGTCTTTTGCGGGCCGGACGGCGGGCACGGCAACGCGCTCGGCGTGGTGCGCGACGGCGCCGCCGTTCCGGGGCGTGCGGACCGGCAGCGGATCGCCCGCGAACTGGGCTTCAGCGAGACGGTGTTCGTCGACGACCCGGAGCGCGGGGAGATCGACATCTACACCCCGTCGGTGCGCCTGCCGTTCGCCGGCCACCCGTGCGTGGGCGCGGCCTGGCTGCTCGGGGTGGACCGGCTGGTCACGGCCGCCGGCGAGGTGGCGGTGCGGCGCGCGGACGGGCTGACCCGGATCGCGGCCCGGCCGGAGTGGGCCCCGGGGCGCACGCTGCGGCAGTACGGTTCGGCGGCCGAGGTGGAGGCGCTGGAGGTGCCGCCGCCGGGGGAGTGGGTCTACGCCTGGGCCTGGCAGGACGAGGCGGCCGGCACCGTACGGGCCCGGGCCTTCCCCGGGCGGGGCGACGGGATCGACGAGGACGAGGCGACGGGAGCGGCCGCCCTGCTGCTGGCCGCGAGCCTGGGGCGGGCGCTGACCGTCACCCAGGGCCGGGGCTCGCAGCTGCTGGCCGGACCGTGCCCGGGCGGGCTGGTGGAGGTCGGCGGCCGGGTGGTCCGGGCCCCGGGGCCGGCTCAGCGGGCGGGCGGCGTCGGTTCGGCGTAGGCGCGCCGGCGGGGTGTGGGGGCGACGGCCGTGACCGGGGTGACGGCCACCGGCGGCACGGAGAGCACCGTCATCCGGGGCGCCCGCGGCCGCCGGTCCCGCAGCAGGTGCCGCAGACCGGGGACGAGCGCGAGGTGGGCGACGGCCACGCCGGCCACGGCGAGCAGGATGTGGTCCACGTTGAGGACGTGCCCGGGTGCCCAGGACGAGAGGAACTCCAGCGCGGTCGCCAGCAGCGCGGAGACGCCGGTGGTGCGCAGGAAGGAGGGCAGCCAGGGGGCCCGGAGCCGGCCGCCGGCCAGCGGCAGCAGGACCCCGAGCGGGGCCAGCAGCAGGAGTTCGCCGACCACCTGCCAGCCGCTGGAGGAGCGGAGCGAGGCGAGCGGCGTCAGGTTGGCGTCGTACACCCAGGCCACCGGCAGTGGTCTCAGCACCAGCCAGAGCGCCAGTGCAAGGTGGCCGGCGAGACCCGCCAGCCCGGCCAACCGGAGGGGACGGTGGACGGCCGCCGCCGGGCTGCTCTCCGTCCCCGCGCCGGAACGCTCGTCGCGTGTCCTGGTGCCATCTCGCTGCACGGGGGGAAGGACGTGGGTCGACGGCACGTCGGTTCCACACCCGGCGTGAACATTCCCAAACGCGCCCCCCGAGTCCCGTCCGCTCCCTCCTCCCCGGCGGGAATTGGCAGACACGCCCTAACGGCAGGGCGAGGTCGTCGGCACCGCGCCGAACACGTTGTCCGGCGGCGGGCTGCCCGGCGTCACCGGGGTGGGCGACGGGCTCGGACTCACGGCCGCCTTGGTGCCACGGGTCGGGGTCACGGTCGGGGCCGGTCCCGGCGGGGTGGCCAGGGCCGCCGGTATGTGCGGCGTGGTCGGGCAGGCCGTCCGGCTGGCGGGCGCGCCGGCGTCGACCGGCACGGCGGTCGGCCGGATGCCGCAGCCGGAGGCCAGCGCGAGCAGCAGCAGCACGCCGGCGCCGCGGCGCAGGGCGGTGCGGGGGACGGCGGTGTCGGTGGGGGCGGTCACGTGGTGTCCTTGTCCTCGGCGGCGTCGCCGGCGGGGCCGTCCTCGGTCCCGCCCGCTGACGGCGGAGGCGGCGGGGCCAGCGGCAGGGTCAGGGTGAACACCGCGCCGACCTCCCCGTTCGCCGCCGTGATCGTTCCCCCGTGTATCTGCGCGTTGGCCATCGCGATCGACAGCCCGAGGCCGCTGCCCTCCGAGCGCGCCCGCCCGCGGTCCGCCTTGTAGAAGCGGTCGAAGACGTGCGGCAGCACGTCCTCCGGGATGCCCGGACCGCTGTCGGAGACCTCGACCACGACCGACTCCCCGTCCTGCCGGACCCCGACCCGCACCGGCGAGCCGCCGTGCTTCAGCGCGTTGCCGATGAGATTGGCGAAGACCACGTCGAGCCGGCGCGGGTCGACCACGGCCAGGATGCCGCGCGGGGCGTCCAGTTCGACCGCGTCGTACCAGGCCCGCCCGTCGATGCAGGACATGATCAGGTCGGCGATGTCCACCTCGTCGGCGACCAGCCTGGCGGTACCGGCGTCGAAGCGGGTCACCTCCATGAGGTTCTCCACCAGGTCGGACAGCCGCCGGGTCTCGCTGACCACGAGCCGGACGGCCGGCTCGATCATCGGGTCCAGCGACTCGGCCTCGTCCTCCAGGATGTCGGTCACGGCGGTCATCGCGGTCAGCGGGGTGCGCAGCTCGTGCGACATGTCGGCGACGAACCGCCGGCTCTGCGCCTCGCGCGCGCTCAGCTCCTCGACCTGCTCGTGCAGCGACTCCGCGGCCCGGTTGAAGGTCCGTGCCAGGTCGGCGAGTTCGTCCGAGCCCTCGACTTCCAGCCGGGTGTCCAGGTGCCCCTCGCCGAGCCTGCGGGCGGCGTCCCCGAGCCGCTTGACCGGCCGCAGCACGGTCGCCGAGGCGGCCTGGGCGAGCAGCGCCGAGCCGATCAGCGCGAGCAGCGTGGCGATGGCCAGCGACCAGCCCAGCGTGTTGAGGTCGGCCCGCTCGTTCTCCAGCGACTTGAACATGTACGCCGTCGGGCCGTTCGGCACCACCTTGGTGCCGCCGATCACGAACGGCCGGCCCTCCAGGTTTTGCCGCTGCCAGTACAGGTGGTACGGGTACGGGTTGTTCTCGGTGATCTCGCGCGGCTTGGCGACGGTGGACTGCAGCGCCGCCGGGACGTCCGCGAGCGTGAAGTTCGCGGGGTCGGAGGAGGCCGTGCACTCCGGGTGCGCCGCGTCGACCACCACCACGTCGTACGTCAGCCCGGAGCTGGCCACGTTGGACGCCAGCGCGGCCAGTTCCGGGCAGCTCGCGTTCAGCGGCAGCTCGGAGACGTTGCGGGTGAGCGAGACCCGGAAGTCGTTCAGCGCGGTGTCCTGGGCGCGCTTGAGCACCGCGTCGCGGTTCAGCCAGTACGCGATACCGGAGGCCGAGACGGCGGCGAGCAGCGCGACGGCCGCGAACACCGCGATCAGCCGCACCCGCAGGGAGCGCAGCCGACGCCACCGGCCCGTCGGGAACCGCCGGGCAGTCGTCTGATGGTCAGTCACAAGAGCCTGTCGTGGTACGGGAGTTCAGGGGCGGGTGGGGCTGGTCGGAGGTGTTCGGGGTCAGGCCGGCGGGTCCAGCCGGTAACCCACCCCGCGGACGGTGCGGATCAGCGTCGGCGCGGACGGCACGTCCTCGACCTTGGCCCGCAGCCGCTGCACGCACGCGTCCACCAGGCGGGAGTCGCCGAGGTAGTCGTGCTCCCAGACCAGCCGCAGCAGCTGCTGGCGGGAGAGCGCCTGGCCGGGGCGGCGGCTGAGCTCCAGCAGCAGCCGCAGCTCGGTCGGGGTGAGCTGGAGGTCCTGTCCGTCCTTGGTGACGGTCATCGCCGCGCGGTCGATCACCACGCTGCCGTAGGCGGAGGAGTCCGAGCTCTCCCGTTCGCCGCGCCGCAGCACCGCCCGGATCCGGGCGTCCAGCACGCGTGGCTGCACCGGCTTCACGACGTAGTCGTCCGCGCCGGACTCCAGGCCCACCACCACGTCGATGTCGTCCGAGCGCGCGGTGAGCAGGATGATCGGCAGCTGGTCGGTGCGGCGGATCCGGCGGCACACCTCGAAGCCGTCGATCCCGGGCAGCATCACGTCCAGAACGATCAGGTCGGGCCGCTGCTCCTTGAAGAGCCTCAGGCCGTCCTCGCCGGAGGCGGCGGTGGCCACGCGGTGGCCCTGGCGGGTGAGAGCGAGTTCGAGGCCGGTCCGGATGGCGTCGTCGTCCTCGATCAGAAGGAGGAAAGGCACGGCCCCATTTTGGCCCACCGGCCGCGCCGAATCACCCCCCGGACCACCCACCGTCCCTCCGGGAACCGGAACGGACGCCACCGGCGTCCGGTACGGAGGGAGGCGGTCCGGGATGTTCGGCCCCCTCCTGTGACACCCCTGTGACAGTCGGCGGACAGCGCCATCACAACCGGCGGGCAGGATTTTCCATGTCGCCGCAGGACAGCGGGCCGCAAGGCCGGCTGAAGGGCGGCTACCGGAACCGCTCGTACCGACCCAGGGGGCGCACGATGAACGCCATGCTTCAGACCCGGACCAACCCGGCTGTCCGCACCGCGCGTTCGTCAGCCACGTCCCACCGGACCCGGTACGAGGTCAGGACCGACGAGAACTCCGGTGCCGTGACCGTGCGGGGGTGCGCGCACAGCACCGGTGGAAACCCTGGCGCCCGTCGGGTGAGCGGCGGCGGCAGGGCGGGGGAGCTGTACGGGATCGGCCGTCTGGGGAGTTCGGCCGACTCCGCCAACACCCTCACGCTGCGGGGGATCCTCCCCGTCCGCGTCGAGGGCAAGGACGTCCCGGGGGGTAACCGGGGGACCGGGGGGAACGGTCTGCGGACGGTCGGTTCGGGGGAGCCGACCGGTCGTGAGGCCGCCGGTGCGACGCTGCTGCGGCTGAACCCCGCCGCGGCCCGCACCACCGAGGCGGGACAGGGAGGCGCGCAGGGGGAGCACCCGGCCGTCGCGGAGGACCACATCACGGAGTTCACCGCGTACGTGCGCGAGCGCCGCGCCTCCCTGTACGCCACGGCCTACCACCTGACCGGTGACCGCTACGAGGCCGAGGACCTGCTGCAGAGCGCGCTCTTCAGCACCTACCGGGCCTGGGGCCGGATCACCGACAAGGCCGCGGTCGGCGGGTACCTCCGCCGCACCATGACCAACCTGCACATCTCCGCCTGGCGGCGCCGCAAGGTCAACGAGTACCCGACCGAGGAGCTGCCGGAGACGGCCGGCGACACCGACGCGATGGGCGGCACCGAGCTGCGCACCGTGCTCTGGCAGGCGCTGGCGAAGCTGCCGGAGAACCAGCGCACCATGCTGGTGCTGCGGTACTACGAGGGCAAGACCGACCCGGAGATCGCCGACGTGCTGGGGATCAGCGTCGGCACGGTCAAGAGCAGCATCTGGCGCGCCCTGCGCCGGCTGCGCGAGGACGAGCACCTGAACAAGTCGGGCGACACCGTCCGGGCGTTCGGCGAGCTGGTCGCGTAACGAGGACTCCCGTCGGGGGACGGGAAGCGGACGGTCACGGTCCGGGGGCAGCGGCTCGGGGGAGCACGCCCGTGGGGGAGCCGAGGACCGTTCGGGGAAGGCGAAGGGCCCGGTGCGGGGGAGACGCACCGGGCCCTTCGTCATGTCCTGGGTGTCCCGGCCCCGCGGCGCGGGCCGGTCCGGGGCGCGGGATCCGGCCCCGGGGTTCAGGCCGCGGAGAGCTCGGTGCTCCGGGCCGCGGCGCGGATCCGCCGCTCGGCCTCCGGGCCGGCGCACGCGTACGAGCCGAGCGCGACCTGCCGCCCGACGATGGACCGTTCGGCCCGCATCAGCCGCAGGCCGCGGCGCAGCAGCACCGGCAGCGACTTGCGGCCCTCCCGGACGTCCCGGCGCAGCCGGCGCCAGGCCGTGGTGAGCGCGCCGTTGCGCAGGCACAGGGCGTCGCCCAGCAGGCCCTGGTCGGCGCACTCGGCGGTGATCTCGGCGGCGAATATGCCCTCCGCGATGAACGCGCCCGCCCCGCCCAGATCCAGGCCGCGGGTGCCGATCCGGCCGTTGTCCGGGATCGAGTACACGGGGACGTCCGTGCGCCCGTGCTCGTGCAGGGCGCGGATCGCGGCGACGGCCCGGTCGCGGTGCCAGGCCAGCGGGGAGTCCCAGTCGACGGCGCCGTCCGGCAGCCGCGGCAGGGTCGGGTCGTCCCCGTCCTTGTAGAAGTCGTCGAGCTGGAGCACCGGCAGGCCGCTGCGCTCGGCCAGCGAGGACTTCCCCGACCCGGAGGGCCCGGAGAGCAGGATCACCCGGGCATGCCCGGTCGGTGCGGGGTTCATGGGGGAGTCACTCACGGGACACCAGTCTGACGCATCCCGGCCGGTTGCCGAAACCGGTCGGCTCAGACCTTCTGACGCGGCTTCGGGCCGGCCAGGGCGGACCGGACCATCGGCAGGCAGCGGCTGTCCACCTGGAGGTACACCGGCTCCCCGCCGCCGGGCGGCCGGTACGCGGTGGCGGCCCAGTCCTGGTCGTGCCAGGTGTCGGGCTCGGGTTCGTGGAAGGTGCCCCCGACGGGCAGTTCGAGCGGGTCGGCGCCGCGCGCGCGGAAGCACGCGGTGGCGGCTCCGGGGGTGATCCCCAGTGTCCCGTTGACGTAGCCGGGCCGTCGGCCGGGCCGGTCGGAGCGGGCCGAGCAGGGCAGCCGCACCGCCTTCCCGGCGGCCAGCCGGCGGCGGGCCCGGGCCACCCGCCACCGGCGCAGCACGCCGTCCGTGACGAGTGCCATCAGCTCGCCCAGTTCTTCCATCGCGCCCCCTCGGCCGGTTCCGTCCCGACGATCATGGCCCGGGCGCGTACGGACCGGGAGCCCCGAAAGTCGGCCCGGGCGGCGACGAAAGTCGCGGGAACGCCGACGGACCCGCGCCAGGGGGGGAGAGGCGCGGGTCCGTCCAATGACCGTCCGGGCCCTGGGGGGGTGAGGGCACTGGGGACGGCCAGCTTGTGGAGTTGTTACTCGGAGCGGGGAGGTCAGATCCCCATCGGGTGCCAGACCGTCTTCGTCTCCAGGAACGAGAGTAGCCGGTCCGTACCGGGCGCATTGGTCCAGTCCTGGGCGAACGGGTCCAGCACCGGACGGACTACCCTCTTCAGGGTATCCGCGGCGGCCGCTTCCAGCGGCTGCGGCGCGCCGGGACCGTCGACGGCGATGGCTCCGGTGAGGTCCAGCGCGTTGACGTCCTGGTGCGAGGCCAGGGTGGGGGCGATGTCCGCCGTCCGGCCCGAGACGATGTTGACCACGCCGCCCGGGACGTCCGAGGTGGCCAGCACCTCGCCCAGCGACAGCGCGGGCAGCGGGGCGTCCGCGGCGGCCGCGACCACGACCGTGTTGCCGGTGGCGATCGCCGGGGCGATCACCGAGACCAGGCCGAGCAGCGAGTGCCCGTACCCGGCCTGCGGGGCGACGATCCCGACCACGCCGGTCGGCTCCGGGGTGGAGATGTTGAAGAACGGCCCGGCGACCGGGTTGGCGCCGCCCGCGATCTGGGCGACCTTGTCGGTCCAGCCCGCGTACCAGACCCAGCGGTCGATCGCGGCGTCCACCAGCGCGGCGGCCTTCTTCGGGCCGATGCCCTCGGAGACGGCCACCTCGGCGGCGAACTGCTCGCGCCGGCCCTGGAGCATCTCGGCCACCCGGTACAGCACCTGGCCGCGGTTGTACGCGGTGGTGCCGGACCAGCCCTTGACCGCCTTGCGGGCGGCCACGACGGCGTCGCGGGCGTCCTTGCGGGTGCCCAGCGGGACGTTGGCGAGCCACTCGCCCTTTGCGTCGGTCACCTCGTACACCCGCCCGCTCTCGGAGCGCGGGAACTTCCCGCCGACGTACAGCTTGTAGGTCTTGAGGACGTCAAGACGCTGGAAGGTCGTGTCAGACATCTCAGGCCTCGACATTCAGGTAGGGCTCCAGACCGTGGCGGCCACCCTCGCGGCCGTAGCCCGACTCCTTGTAGCCGCCGAACGGCGAGGTGGGGTCGAACTTGTTGAAGGTGTTGGCCCAGACCACGCCGGCCCGGAGCCGGTTGGCCATCCAGAGGATGCGCGAGCCCTTCTCCGTCCAGATGCCGGCGGAGAGGCCGAACGGGGTGTTGTTGGCCTTCTCGACCGCCTCGGCGGGGGTGCGGAAGGTCAGCACCGACAGGACCGGGCCGAAGATCTCCTCCTGGGCGATCCGGTGGGCCTGGCTCACGCCGGTGAACAGGGTCGGCTTGAACCAGAAGCCGGTGCCCGGGAGCTCGCACGCCGGCGACCAGCGCTCGGCGCCCTCGGCCTCGCCGGCCTCGGTCAGCGCGGTGATCCGGGCCAGCTGCTCGGCCGAGTTGATGGCGCCGATGTCGGTGTTCTTGTCCAGCGGGTCGCCGACCCGCAGGGTGGTCATCCGGCGCTTCAGGGCGTCCAGCAGCTCGTCCTGGATCGACTCCTGGACCAGCAGGCGCGAACCCGCGCAGCAGACGTGGCCCTGGTTGAAGAAGATGCCGTTGACGATGCCCTCGACGGCCTGGTCGATCGGCGCGTCGTCGAAGACGATGTTCGCGGCCTTGCCGCCCAGCTCCAGCGAGAGCTTCTTGCGGGTGCCGGCCAGCTGCTTGGCGATGGCGCGGCCGACCGGGGTGGAGCCGGTGAACGCGACCTTGTTGACGTCCGGGTGGGAGGTCAGCGCGGCGCCGGTGCGGCCGTCACCGGTGACGATGTTGACGACGCCCTTCGGCAGACCGGCCTGGCGGCAGATCTCGGCGAAGCGCAGCGCGGTCAGCGGGGTGGTCTCGGCCGGCTTCAGGACGACCGTGTTGCCGGTCGCCAGCGCGGGCGCGATCTTCCACGCCAGCATCAGCAGCGGGAAGTTCCACGGGATGACCTGGCCGGCCACGCCCAGCGGCTTCGGGTTCGGGCCGAAGCCGGCGAAGTCCAGCTTGTCGGCCCAGCCCGCGTAGTAGAAGAAGTGGGCGGCGACCAGCGGCAGGTCGACGTCGCGGGTCTCGCGGATCGGCTTGCCGTTGTCGATCGACTCCAGCACGGCCAGCTCGCGGCTGCGCTCCTGGATGATCCGGGCGATCCGGAACAGGTACTTGGCGCGCTCGCTGCCGGGCAGCGCCGACCAGTCGGCGAAGGCCTTGCGGGCGGCGGCGACCGCGCGGTCCACGTCCTCCTCGGTGCCCTGGGCGAACTCGGCGAGCACCTGCTCGGTGGCCGGGTTGACCGTCTTCAGGGCCTCGTTGCCGGAGGAGTCGACGAACTCGCCGCCGATGAAGTGGCCGTAGGAGGTGGCGATGTCGCCCGCGGCGGCGGGGGACTCCGGGGCCGGGGCGTAGGCGAAGAGGCCGCCGGCGGGCTTGGCCACGGGCTCCTCGGTGTTCTTCTTCTTGGCCATGGTGATCAGTCCACCGTCACGTAGTCGGGGCCGGAGTAGCGGCCGGTGGCCAGCTTCTGGCGCTGCATCAGCAGGTCGTTGAGCAGGCTGGAGGCGCCGAAGCGGAACCAGTGCGGGGTCAGCCAGTCGTCACCGAGGGTCTCGTTGACCATCACCAGGTACTTCATGGCGTCCTTGGTGGTGCGGATGCCGCCGGCGGGCTTGACGCCGACCTGGACGCCGGTGGCCGCGCGGAAGTCGCGGACCGCCTCCAGCATCAGCAGGGTGACCGGCGGGGTCGCGTTGACGGCGACCTTGCCGGTGGAGGTCTTGATGAAGTCGGCGCCGGCCAGCATCGCCAGCCAGGAGGCCCGGCGGACGTTGTCGTAGGTCTGGAGCTCGCCGGTCTCGAAGATCACCTTGAGGTGGGCGGAGCTGCCGTCGGGGCGCTCGCACGCCTCCTTGACGGCCGTGATCTCGCGGAAGACGTCGAGGTAGCGGCCGGAGAGGAAGGCGCCGCGGTCGATCACCATGTCGATCTCGTCGGCGCCCGCGGCCACCGCGTCGGCGGTGTCGGCGAGCTTGACCGGGAGGGCGGCGCGGCCGGCCGGGAAGGCGGTGGCCACCGAGGCGACCTGGATGTCGGTGCCCTTCAGGGCGGCCTTCGCGGTGGCGACCATGTCCGGGTAGACACAGATGGCGGCGACGCGGGGGGTGGTCGGGTCGGTCGGGTCGGGGGTCCTGCCCTTGGCGCACAGCGCGCGCACCTTGCCGACCGTGTCCGCGCCCTCCAGCGTGGTCAGGTCGATCATCGAGATCGCCAGGTCGATGGCGTACGCCTTCGCCGTGGTCTTGATCGAGCGGGTACCGAGAGCGGCGGCACGCGCCTCCAGGCCGACCTGGTCGACGCCGGGCAGGCCGTGCAGGAATCGGCGGAGCGAGGCCTCGGACGCCGCAACGTCCTGAAGGCCGCTGCCCGCAACGCCGGGGGCATTGGCTGCAACAGTGGACATAGTCACAAGAGCAGCATATCTACGCGCGTAGCAAACCGCTAGAGCGCTCGTCATTCGTGGCCGGACCGAGACCTCGGGGCGAGGGGCATGGGGCAGAATCGACGTCATGACCGATTCCGACGGCAAGCCCCACCAGGGCCCCGCCGCCCCCGACGGGGAGCCCGAGTACGCCGACCGCGTGTACCGCTCTGTCCCCGGTGTGATCTCCGGAGTGCTGCTGCTGGTCGTGGCGGCCTGGCTGATCGGCGACGCGGTGGTGAGCGGGACCGGGAAGACCCCGTACGTCTCGCTCGCGGCGGTGCCGGTGTTCGCCTTCCCGGTGATCGCGTACACGCTGCGCCCGGCCGTGACGGCCGGCCGCGACCGGCTGGTGGTGCGCAACCCGTGGCGGACCGTCGTCGCGCCGTGGGCCTCGGTGGAGGCGCTGCGCGCCGGGTACTCGGTCGAGCTGCTCGCCGGCGGGAAGAAGTTCCAGCTCTGGGCCGTGCCGGTGTCGCTGCGGCAGCGCAAGCGGGCCACCCGGGCGCAGAGCCCCAGCGCCGCCGAGCACGCCTCCCGGACCGGTCTGGGGATGGGCATGGCCAAGCGGACCAACCCGGTCGTCCAGGGCTCGCCCGACCCCACCCGCGCCTGGTCCGACCAGGTCACCGCCGTCCTCCAGGAGACGGCCGAGCGCAACGCCGCCCGACCCTCCGCCGCCGGCCCGGTCGAGGTCCGCTGGTGCTGGTGGGTCATCGCCCCCACCCTGGCCGGTCTGATCGCGCTGATCACCGTCATCGCGGTCTGACCCCGCCGACCGCACGAAGGGGCCCGCCGGTCGCGACCGGCGGGCCCCTTCACGTGTGCGCGGACGTCAGACGGTGATGCCGGCGGCCTCGGCGAGGTCGTGCTTGACGGTGGCGAGGAGGGCGGCGGCGCGCTCGCGGGCGGGACCGAGGTCGGCCGCGGAGGCGACCGGGAGGACGACCTCCAGGTAGCACTTGAGCTTGGGCTCGGTGCCCGAGGGGCGGACCACGATGCGGGCGGAGCGGACGTCCTCGCCGGCCAGGTAGTAGCGCAGCCCGTCGGTGGGCGGCAGGTCCGCGGAGCCGGCCGACAGGTCGTCGGCGCGGGTGACCCGCAGACCGGCCAGGACGGTCGGCGGCTGCTCGCGCAGCCGGCGCATCGCGTCGGCGATCAGCGTGAGGTCCTTGACCCGGACGGAGAGCTGGTCGGTGGCGTGCAGGCCGTGCTCCAGCGCCAGGTCGTCCAGCAGGTCGGACAGGGTGCGGCCGGACTTCTTGAGCGTGGCGGCCAGCTCGGCGACCAGCAGGGCGGCGGTGATGCCGTCCTTGTCCCGGACGCCCTGCGGGTCGACGCAGTAGCCGAGCGCCTCCTCGTAGCCGTAGCGCAGGCCCTCGGCGCGGGAGAGCCACTTGAAGCCGGTCAGGGTCTCGGCGTAGCCCAGCCCCGCCGCCTCGGCGATCCGGCCGAGCAGGGTGGCGGAGACGATGGTGGTGGCGAAGGTGCCCTCGGCCTTCTTCGCGACCAGGGCCGAGCCGAGCAGCGCGCCGACCTCGTCGCCGCGCAGCATCCGCCAGCCGGCCGCGCCGGCGCCGCCGCCGGCCGCGTTGCCGTTGGCGGGGACGGCCACCGCGCAGCGGTCGGCGTCCGGGTCGTTGGCGATCACGATGTCCGGGCCGACGGTGGCGGCGGTGCGGAACGCGAGGTCCATCGCCCCCGGCTCCTCCGGGTTGGGGAAGGCCACGGTCGGGAAGTCCGGGTCGGGCTCGGCCTGCTCGGCGACCACGGTGGGCGCGGGGAAGCCGGCCCGGCGGAACGCGGCGACCAGGGTGTCGCGGCCGACGCCGTGCATCGGGGTGTAGACCACCTCCAGGTCGCGCGGGCCGTGCTCGTCGATGATCGAGACGGCCCGGGTCAGGTAGGCCTCGACGACCTCCTCGCCGAGCACCTCCCAGCCCTCCTCGGCGCGCGGGACCTCGTCCAGCGAGCCGATCGCGTCGATCTCGGCGGCGATCCCGGCGTCGGCCGGCGGGACGATCTGCGAGCCGTCGCCCAGGTAGACCTTGTAGCCGTTGTCCTGCGGCGGGTTGTGGCTGGCGGTGACGGTGACGCCGGCGGCCGCGCCCAGGTGGCGGACGGCGAAGGCGAGCACCGGGGTCGGCAGCGGGCGCGGCAGCAGCGCGGCGCGCAGGCCGGCGCCGACCACCACGGCGGCGGTGTCGCGGGCGAAGTCGTACGACTTGTGGCGGGCGTCGTAGCCGATGACGACCAGGTCGCCCAGGCCCTGCTGCTTGACGTAGGCGACCAGGCCGGCGGCGGCCCGGATCACCACGGCGCGGTTCATCCGCATCGGACCGGCGCCGAGTTCGCCGCGCAGGCCGGCGGTGCCGAACTGGAGCCGGTCGGAGAACCGCTCGGCCAGCTCCGACCAGGCGAGCTTGGCGTCGGTCTCGGCCTCCGGGCCCTCGGCCAGGGCCAGCAGCGCGGCGAGCTCCTCGCGGGTCTGCGGGTCGGGGTCCTCGGCCAGCCAGGTCCGGGCCCGGGCGAGGAGATCGGGGTTGAGTGCCTGCGTCATGCCAGCTCCATCGGGAGTGCGTCGGTGTGTCGGCCGGAGGTTCCGCGGTTGATCGGGAGGAGGGTTTCCGCTGTGACCGGAGGGTTCCGCAAGGAAAGGGGTCGCGCATGCGGACGGGGCCCACGGGAGGGCGTGATCAGCGGATCACGCCGCCCGTGGGCCCCGTCGGTCATGATTCTGCGCCTGGTGGGCGTCAGATCCGCTCAAGGACCTTCGCCAGCAGTTCGCCCATGCGCTCGGCGGAGGCCTTGCCGGCCTCCAGCACCTCGGCGTGGTTGAGCGGCTCGCCGGTCATGCCGGCGGCCAGGTTGGTGACCAGGGAGATGCCGAGCACCTCGGCGCCGGCCTCGCGGGCGGCGATGGCCTCCAGGGTGGTGGACATGCCGACCAGCTCGCCGCCGATCACCCGGGCCATGTTGACCTCGGCCGGGGTCTCGTAGTGCGGGCCGCGGAACTGGACGTAGACGGCCTCGTCCAGGGACGGGTCGACCTCGCGGCAGAGCGCGCGCAGGCGCTTGGAGTACAGGTCGGTGAGGTCGACGAAGTTGGCGCCGACGATCGGGGAGTCCGCGGTCAGGTTGATGTGGTCGCTGATCAGGACCGGCTGGCCCGGGGTCCAGCCCTGGCGCAGACCGCCGCAGCCGTTGGTCAGCACGATGATGCCGCAGCCGGCCGCGGCGGCGGTGCGCACGCCGTGGAC
Source organism: Kitasatospora sp. NPDC058048 (assembly GCF_042885555.1). Taxonomy (NCBI): domain Bacteria; kingdom Bacillati; phylum Actinomycetota; class Actinomycetes; order Kitasatosporales; family Streptomycetaceae; genus Kitasatospora; species Kitasatospora sp. NPDC058048. The sequence goes on from NZ_JBHVRT010000027.1 coordinate 91,698, forward strand.
GACGGTGGCGACGCCGTGGCCCTCGTAGTAGTGGTTGCGGCCGAGGAAGATCAGGGCGCGCTTGTCGCCGATCTTCACCGAGCGGATCGTGCCGGCGTGGCCGGCGACGGCGGGGGCGGGGAAGCCAGGGAGCTCGGTGACCGGGAACTCGGCCACGGTCTCGCCCAGGGCGTCGGCGGCCGGCACCCAGCCGGAGCCCATCACCAGGGCGACGTCGTGCCGCTCGGCACCGGTCAGCTCGCGCAGGCGCTCGGCGGCGGCCTGGGCGGCGGCGTAGGGGTCGGCGGAGACGACCGACTGAGGAGAAGCGTTCACGGGTCCGAGGATAGACGGGAATCGGCTACGCGCGTAGAAATTCCGCCGCGGCATGCCGGATCGTTACCCGGATGACCCGAAAACACAGCTCGGCGGTGGTTCCGGGCCACTCGGTTCGTCGGTTCCCACACAGACGGCGCTCCGTACCCTCCGTACCCGCTCGCCCGGCGCGCGGCCCGCAGGCGCACGGAGCCCCGGGAACCCCTCAGCAGGGGCGGCGGCGCAGGTCCATCACGTAGTCGTGCGGGGCGCCGGCGCTCTCCGCGGCGTCGGCGATCAGGCCGAGGTAGCGGGCCGCGGGCAGGCCGCCCTCGTAGTCGTTGAGCACGTACGTCCAGACCGGGATGTCCCCGTCCAGGGTCTGCGCGCGCAGCTTGATCTTGCGGTAGATGCCGAGCTGGACGCCCTCCCAGCGGTCCAGGCCCTCCTCGTCCATCGGCGCGACGTCGTACAGCGAGACGAAGACCTGGTCCTTCTCGTCCTCGACCACGGTGGCCAGCGAGCCTTCCCAGCCGAGCTGCTCGCCGCCGAAGGTGAGCCGCCAACCGGCTAGCCACCCCGTGCCGCGCAGTGGGGAGTGCGGGGCTCGGCGGGTCATCTGCCGGGCATCGAGGTTGGTGGCATACGCGGCGTAAAGGGGCATGGGGGCCAGCGTAGCCCGGGCGGCGGGCGGGCCGGGGCTACTGGACGAACGTACGGGAGCCCGGACCCCGGCGTGGCGGCCGTCCCGGCGTGCGGGACAATGGGGAGCGTGACTCGGATCGTGATCATCGGTGGCGGACCCGGCGGCTACGAGGCGGCGCTGGTGGCCGCTCAGCTCGGCGCGGAGGTGACCGTCGTCGACCGCGACGGTCTGGGCGGATCGGCGGTGCTCACGGACTGCGTTCCGTCGAAGACCCTGATCGCGACCGCGGAGGTGATGACCACCTTCGACAGCTCGTACGAGGAACTGGGCATCCTGGTCGCGGACGACACTCCGCCGGTCGAGCAGGCGGCCCGGGTCATCGGCGTGGACCTGGGCAAGGTCAACCGCCGTGTGAAGCGCCTGGCCATCGCGCAGTCCCACGACATCACCCAGTCCGTCACCCGGGCCGGCGTCACCGTGCTGCGCGGCCGCGGCCGGCTCGGCACCGGCGGGCAGGCCGCGGACGGCTCCCGCGAGGTGCTGGTGGACGCGCCCGACGGCACCGTGCAGACGCTGCGCGCCGACGCCGTGCTGATCGCCACCGGCGCCCACCCGCGCGAGCTGCCGGACGCCCAGCCGGACGGCGAGCGGATCCTCACCTGGACCCAGGTGTACGACCTGGAGGAGCTGCCCCGCGAGCTGATCGTGGTCGGCTCCGGCGTGACCGGCGCCGAGTTCGCCGGCGCCTACCAGGCGCTCGGCTCCAAGGTGACCCTGGTCTCCAGCCGCGACCGGGTGCTGCCGGGCGAGGACCCGGACGCCGCCGAGGTGCTGGAGGACGTCTTCCGCCGCCGCGGCATGAACGTGATGGGCCGCTCGCGCGCCGAGAGCGTCAAGCGGATCGGCGACCGGGTCGAGGTCATGCTGGCCGACGGCAAGGTGATCGAGGGCACCCACTGCCTGATGGCGGTCGGCTCGATCCCCAACACCTCCGAGATGGGCCTGGAGGAGGCCGGGGTCAAGCTCAACGACTGGGGCCAGATCCAGGTCGACCGGGTCTCCCGCACCAGCGCCCCCGGCGTGTACGCGGCCGGCGACTGCACCGGCGTCTTCATGCTCGCCTCGGTGGCGGCCATGCAGGGCCGGATCGCGATGTACCACGCGCTCGGCGACGCGGTGCAGCCGCTGAACCTCAAGACCGTGGCGTCCAACGTCTTCACCGACCCGGAGATCGCCACCGTCGGCTACACGGCGGCCGACGTGGAGTGCGGCAAGATGGACGCCGTCGTGGTCAAGCTCCCGCTGCGCGGCAACCCGCGGGCGAAGATGCAGGGCATCCGGGACGGCTTTGTGAAGCTGTTCTGCCGCCCGGGCACCGGCATCGTGGTCGGCGGCGTGGTCGTCGCCCCGCGGGCCAGCGAGCTGATCCACTCGATCTCGCTCGCGGTGGACGCCAATCTGACGGTCGAACAGGTGGCCAGCGCCTTCACCGTCTACCCGTCCGTCTCCGGTTCGACCGCCGAGGCCGCCCGGCAGCTGCACATCCGCAAGCGGGCCGACGGCGAATCCTGAGCGTCCGGCGCACAGTTGAGGGCGGTCGCCGATCGGCGGCCGCCCTTCGTGCGGGCATGGCCGTCACCCGGACGGCGGGCGCGGTTCCGGGGGCATGGGCGGCGCGTATTCTACGGTCACGCGCCGCTCGTGCGTGAGCAATTCCCGCTACTAGCTGCAAACGCCTGAAAGCAGACGGTCACGCAGGTTACCGTCGGTTCTGTGTTTGCAGCAGAACGTCGCCAGTTGATCCTCGAAATGGTGCGCGCCAACGGAGCCGTCTCGCTCCGGGAATTGGCCCGCGTCGTCCAGACCTCCGAAGTGACCGTGCGCCGTGACGTGCGGGCGCTGGAGGCAGAAGGGCTCCTCGACCGCCGGCACGGCGGCGCGGTGCTCCCCGGCGGCTTCAGCCGCGAACCCGGATACCCGCAGAAGACCCACCTGTCCGCGGCGGAGAAGAGCGCCATCGCGGACCTCGCCGCCGGCCTGGTGGAGGAGGGCGACGCGGTGGTGGTCGGCGCCGGCACCACCACCCAGGAGCTGGCCCGCAGACTGGCCCGGGTGCCCGGGCTGACGGTGGTCACCAACTCGCTGCTGGTTGCCCAGGCGCTGGCGCACGCCAACCGGGTCGAAGTGGTGATGACCGGCGGCACCCTGCGCGGCTCCAACTACGCGCTGGTGGGCAGCGGCGCGGAGCAGTCCCTGCAGGGGCTGAGGGTCACCAAGGCCTTCATCTCCGGCAGCGGGCTGACGGCCGAGCGCGGGCTGTCGACGGCGAACATGCTGTCCGCGAGCGTGGACCGGGCCATGGTGCTGGCGGCCGCCGAGGTGATCGTCCTCGCCGACCACACCAAGCTCGGCGCGGCCGGCATGTTCCAGACCGTCGCCACCGAGACCATCACCCGGCTGGTCACCGACGAGCAGGCCACCGCGGACGACGCCACCGTCCGCGAACTGGACGCGCTCGCCGACTGCGGGGTGCAGGTCGACCTGGCCCCGCTGGGCGCGGGCCCGAGCGGCGACGCCCCGGTGCACGGCACCGGCAGCGGCCCGGTGCACCAGACCCAGCCCGGCCCGATGGCCCGCCGCGGCGGCCCGCCCCCCGGCGGCGCCCCGCTGCCCGGCCAGCGCCGCCCCGGCGCGCACGGCGGACCGGTCGGCCCGGGCGGCATGCCGACCCGGTTGGCCGAGCTGGGGCTGCCGCGCGGGCGCTGAGCCCGCGGGGAGCCCGCGGGACGCGACCGGCGGGCCCCGGAAACGCGACCGGTCCGCACGCCCCCGAAGGGCGTACGGACCGGTCCGGGGGGACGGTGCCTCCCGCGGCGGCGTCAGTCCTTGATCTCGCAGAGCGCGGCGCCGCTGCTGACGCTCGCGCCCACCTCGGCCTTGAGACCGGAGACGGTGCCCGCCTTGTGGGCGTTCAGCGGCTGCTCCATCTTCATCGCCTCCAGGACCACGATCAGCTCGCCCTCGGCGACGACCTGGCCCTCCTCCACGGCGACCTTGACGATGGTGCCCTGCATCGGCGAGGCCAGGGTGTCGCCGCTGACGGCCGAACCGGCCTTCTTGGCGCCCACCCGGCGCTTTGCCTTGGCGGCACCCGCCGCACCGGCCGCCGGGGCCGTCGCGACGCCCAGCGAGGACGGCAGCGAGACCTCGATCCGCTTGCCGCCGACCTCGACCACCACGGTCTCCCGGGTCTCGGCCTCCTCGCCGTCACCGGCCGCGCCGGCGAACGGCGGGATGGTGTTGTCGAACTCGGTCTCGATCCACCGGGTGAAGACCTTGAACGGCTCGTCGCTGCCGTGCACCTCCGGCGCGAACGCCGGGTCGACGACGGCCGCCCGGTGGAACGGGATGGCGGTGGCCATGCCCTCCACCTTGAACTCGGCCAGCGCGCGGCGGGCCCGCTCCAGGGCCTGCTTGCGGTCGCGGCCGGTGACGACCAGCTTGGCCAGCAGCGAGTCCCAGGCCGGGCCGATGACCGAGCCGGTCTCCACGCCGGAGTCCAGGCGCACGCCCGGGCCGGACGGCGGGGCGAACAGCGTCACGGTGCCGGGCGCGGGCAGGAAGTTGCGGCCCGGGTCCTCGCCGTTGATGCGGAACTCGAAGGAGTGGCCGCGCACCTCGGGGTCGCCGTAGCCGAGCTCCTCACCGTCGGCGATCCGGAACATCTCGCGGACCAGGTCGAGGCCGGTGACCTCCTCGGTGACCGGGTGCTCCACCTGGAGACGGGTGTTGACCTCCAGGAAGGAGATCGTGCCGTCCAGGGCGACCAGGAACTCGCAGGTCCCGGCGCCCTCGTAGCCGGCCTCCTTCAGGATGGCCTTGGACGCCCGGTACAGCTCGGCGTTCTGCTCGGCGGTCAGGAACGGCGCGGGCGCCTCCTCGACGAGCTTCTGGTGGCGGCGCTGCAGCGAGCAGTCACGGGTGGAGACGACCACCACGTTGCCGTGCTTGTCGGCCAGGCACTGGGTCTCCACGTGCCGCGGGTTGTCCAGGTAGCGCTCGACGAAGCACTCGCCGCGGCCGAAGGCGGCGACGGCCTCGCGCACCGCGGACTCGTACAGCTCGGGGATCTCCTCCAGCGTGCGGGCGACCTTGAGGCCGCGGCCGCCACCGCCGAAGGCCGCCTTGATGGCGACCGGCAGGCCGTGCTCCCGGGCGAAGACGACGACCTCGTCGGCGCCCGAGACCGGGTCCGGCGTGCCGGCCACCAGCGGGGCACCGGCCCGCTGGGCGACGTGCCGGGCGGTCACCTTGTCGCCGAGGTCGCGGATGGCCTGCGGCGGCGGGCCGATCCAGATCAGACCCGCGTCGAGGACGGCCTGGGCGAAGTCGGCGTTCTCCGACAGGAACCCGTAGCCGGGGTGGACGGCGTCGGCGCCGGAGTCGGCGGCCGCCTTGAGGACCTTGGCGATGTCCAGGTAGCTGGTAGCGGGGGTGTCACCGCCCAGCGCGTAAGCCTCGTCGGCCGCGCGGACGTGCAGCGCATCCCGGTCCGGCTCGGCGTAGACGGCGACGCTGGCGATACCGGCGTCCGAGCAGGCCCTGGCGACGCGGACGGCGATTTCCCCGCGGTTGGCGATGAGCACCTTGCGCACTGTGGCTCCCTTCTTGAACCTCGTTGAGTTTATGGATTCCTGGGCAGTACCGGCGAGTAGCCCCGGGTTGTGAACTATCCCACACGCTCGGTGATGGCTTTTCCGGCCCCTTCCGCGGCCCCGTGGACGACGCCGCAGGTCGGCGCCGGTCCGCCCGGATCGGGCGGGGCCACGGCGGGTGACCGGTCGGCGGCGTGGCGGGGAGGTGGCATCGGCCACAGTCTCGCGCGGACCGCTCAAGCGGCGCCTGAGCGGGCACCCGGCCGCTGCAGCGCCTCGGCCGTCACGTCGGCCGCCACCTCGACCATGTCCGGCCCGTACGCCTCCGGATTGACCACCCGCAGGACGAGCGCGAAGGTGCCGTCCTGCCCGTACCTCCGGGCGAGTTCGCGGTGGTGCGCGACCAGGTGGCGCACCCCGGCCTGGTTGGCGACGCCGGTCTGGCCGGCGACCAGGAACACCGGGCGGCCGCCGTCCGGGGTGGAGATCCGGGCGAGCAGGGCGTGCGTCTGGTCGCGGTCGGCGGTGTAGTCGCGCTCGCCCACCACGATCACGTTGCTGCCGGGACCCGGCCCGGAGGTGACGAGCACGCCGGGCAGGGCCCAGGCCAGGTGCGCGGCCATCCGCTCGTTGCTGACCGGACCGCCCAGGCACAGCTCGGTCTTGGCGCCCAGGCCGCGGTGCGCGGCGTCGTGGGCGACCAGTTCGGGACGCGCCCCGCACTCCTCGACCAGCCCGGCCAGCCACATCAGCGCGTAGGCGTCGCGCCGGGTCACGGTGTGCGCGTGCGAGCCCGTACCGATGCTGCGCGGCACCACGATCAGGCAATCGCTGCCGCTCGGCAGTCCGAAGAACGCCCGCACCCGTTCGACCTTGCGGCGCCGCCGCAGCACCTGGGCCAGCCAGCCGAGGACAGCGCTGATCGCACTGGCCACCAGGCCGAGCACCACGTTGAGCACGCTGTCGGTCATCTTCCGCGCCCCTCCCCGTTCGGACGCCGGTCAGCTTAGGGCGTGTCTGACAATTCGCGTCGGGTCAGGGCGCGGCGTTGGAGTGCGTGCATCGCAAGGCGGAGGAGGAAGTCACTGCGGAGCATTGGCGACCGACGACAACGCGGCGAGGTGCGTGCTCCGGCGTCGCGAACCCGGCGGGAATTGTCAGACACGCCCTGGGGCGACAGGGGCGCGGTGCGGCAGGTCAGTCGGCCCACAGATCGGTGATGCGCACGCCCAGGTCGGCGAGCAGCCGGCGCAGCAGCGGCAGGGAGAGGCCGATGACGTTGCCCGGATCGCCGTCGATGCCGTCGATGAACGGCGCCGAGCGGCCGTCCAGGGTGAACGCCCCGGCCACGTGCAGCGGTTCGCCCGAGGCCACGTACGCGGCGACCTCCGCGTCGTCCGGGGTGCCGAAGCGGACGGTGGTGGAGGCGGTGGCCGAGGACTGCCGGCCGGTCGCGGTGTCGATCACGCAGTGGCCGGTGCGCAGCACGCCGGCGCGCCCGCGCATCGACTGCCAGCGGGCCAGCGCCTCGGCGGCGTCGGCGGGCTTGCCGAGGGCCCGGCCGTCCAGTTCCAGGACGGAGTCGCAGCCGATCACCAGCTCGCCGTCGGCGAGTTCGGCGGCGACGGCCTTCGCCTTGGCCTCGGCCAGCACGAGCGCGAGTTCGGCGGGGGTGGCGGCGGTGATCGCGTCCTCGTCGACGCCGCTGACCACCACGCGCGGGTCGAGGCCCGCCTGGCGCAGCAGCCCGAGGCGGGCGGGGGAGGCGGAGGCGAGGACGAGGGCGCGCTGGTCGGTCATGCCCACCAGGGTAGGGGGTGCCCCTATCCGCCGTTCGGGTGAACGGTTCAGGTGAAGGGCTGGGAGAGCATCATCAGCACGGCGCCGACCAGCACCAGGACGGCGATCACCTTGCCGGCCCGCTGCATCCGCTCCTGCATCCGACGGGCCTCGGGCGAGGGCTCGTCACGGGGATCTGACCAGAGCACCCGTCCAGAGTGCGCCGCGCGGGCCGCGGGCGCCTGAGTATCCGTACTCAGGTTCCGGGCGGAGCGGGCACCCGGGAACACGCGGAGCGGGAGGCCGGCGGGGCCGGCCTCCCGCTCCGCGCGGCGGGTGTCAGTGCGCCCAGCCCGAGGTCCGCCAGGCGTTCACGGCGGGACGGACGGCGGCGCGGTGCAGGCGGGCGCGGTCGTTCCAGGGGGACGCCGGGCCGGCACCGGCCAGGCGCGCCGCCTCGGCGGCGGCCTGCGCGGCGGCGGCCCGGGCCTGGACCACCGCCAGGACGGTGGCCAGCTCCTCGGGGGTCGGCTGCCCGTGCAGTACGTGGATCGGGGACATGGCTGCTTCTCTCCCGACAGGGACGGGGCCTACAGGGGGATGTTGCCGTGCTTCTTCGGCGGCAGCACCTCGCGCTTGCCGCGCAGCGCCCGCAGACCGCGGACGATGTGCCGGCGGGTCTCGCTCGGCGCGATCACCGCGTCCACGTAGCCGCGCTCGGCCGCCAGGTACGGGTTCAGCAGGGTGTCCTCGTACGAGGCGATCAGCTCGGCCCGCTTCTCCTCGACGGTGCCGGCCGCCTCGGCCTCGGCGATCTCCCGGCGGTGCAGGATGTTGACCGCGCCCTGCGCGCCCATCACGGCGATCTGCGCGGTCGGCCAGGCCAGGTTGAGGTCGGCGCCCAGGTGCTTGGAGCCCATGACGTCGTACGCGCCGCCGAAGGCCTTGCGGGTGATCACGGTGATCAGCGGGACGGTGGCCTCGGCGTAGGCGTAGATCAGCTTGGCGCCGCGCCGGATGATGCCGTCCCACTCCTGCTCGGTGCCGGGCAGGAAGCCGGGCACGTCGACGAAGGTCAGCACCGGGACGTTGAACGAGTCGCAGGTGCGGATGAAGCGGGCGGCCTTCTCGCTGGCGTTGATGTCCAGGCAGCCGGCCAGGTCCATCGGCTGGCTGCCGACGATGCCGACGGACTGGCCCTCGACCCGGCCGAAGCCGGTGATGATGTTGCCCGCGTACAGCGGCTGGGTCTCCAGGAACTCGCCGTCGTCGACGATGTGCTCGATCACCGTGCGCATGTCGTACGGCTGGTTCGCCGAGTCCGGCACGATGGTGTCGAGTTCGAGGTCCTCCTCGGTGACCGTGAGGTCGGCCTGCTCGGGGTAGGACGGCGGGTCGCTCAGGTTGTTGGACGGCAGGTACGAGAGCAGGCTCTTGACGTACTCGATCGCCTCCTTCTCGTCGGCGGCCAGGTAGTGCGCGTTGCCCGACTTGGCGTTGTGGGTGCGCGCGCCGCCCAGTTCCTCCATCGCGACGTCCTCGCCGGTGACGGTCTTGATCACGTCCGGGCCGGTGATGAACATGTGCGAGGTCCGGTCGGCCATCACCACGAAGTCGGTGATCGCGGGGGAGTACACCGCGCCGCCCGCGCAGGGGCCCATGATCAGCGAGATCTGCGGGACGACGCCGGAGGCGTGCACGTTGCGCCGGAAGATCTCGCCGTACAGGCCGAGCGAGACCACGCCCTCCTGGATCCGGGCGCCGCCGGAGTCGTTGATGCCGATGACCGGGCAGCCGGTCTTCAGCGCGAAGTCCATCACCTTGACGATCTTCTCGCCGAACACCTCGCCGAGCGAGCCGCCGAAGACGGTGAAGTCCTGGGCGAACACGGCGACCTGGCGGCCGTCGACGGTGCCGTAGCCGGTCACCACGCCGTCGCCGTACGGCCGGTTCTTCTCCTGGCCGAAGTTGGTCGAGCGGTGGCGGGCGAACTCGTCGAACTCCACGAAGGAGTCCTCGTCCAACAGTTCCGCGACCCGCTCGCGGGCGGTCAGCTTGCCCTTGGCGTGCTGCTTCTCCACGGCCTTCGCGGAGCCGGAGTGCACCGCCTCGTCCAGCCTTCGCCGCAGGTCGGCGAGCTTGCCGGCGGTGGTGTGGGGGTCGTACGACGCCTCGGTCATCCGGTGGCTCTCCCTGATCCATGGCCGCGACCTGTTCGAGTGCGCGCGGGGCCGGGTGGTGGGCCCGCGCATGAGGGCAGGGCGGCGCTACGAACTACCGCTGGGTAGCGTAGCCAGCGCGGAGGGCGATGCGGCACGTCCTGGCGTCATGACCATCGACACAGTTCTGTTGACGGGTGTTCTGCGGGACGATGGGGCGGCCTGCGTCCCGGATCAGACCTAGGGTTTTCCCATGACCGCACCCGAGACCCCCCGCCGCAGCGGACTGCGCGGCTTCGGCCACGCCGGACCGTCGCCCTGGACCGACCTGGACCGTCCGCCGCTGGACGAGGAGGCGCTGCGCCACGACCTGCTCGTCCCGGGCGGCCTGTGGACCTCGCTGGACGTCGTCGCCGAGACCGGCTCCACCAACAGCGACCTCGCCGCCCGGGCCGCGGCGGGCGCCGCCCAGGGCGCGGTGCTGGTGGCCGAGGCGCAGAGCGGCGGCCGCGGCCGGCTGGGCCGGCAGTGGACCGCCCCGCCCCGCTCCGGGCTGTTCCTGTCCGTGCTGCTGCGCCCCGAGGGGGTGCCGGTCGAGCGGTACGGCTGGCTGCCGATCCTGGCCGGGGTGGCCGCGGCCAGCACGCTCGGCCGGGTCGCCGGGGTCGAGGTCGGCCTGAAGTGGCCCAACGACCTCCAGGCGGAGATCGACGGCGCGGAGCGCAAGCTCGGCGGCATCCTCACCGAGCTGTCGGGCGGCGCGGTGGTGGTCGGCATGGGCCTCAACGTCTCGCTGCGCACGGAGGAACTGCCCGTCCCCGCTGCCGCCTCGCTCGCGCTGGCCGGCGCCTCCACCACCGACCGGGGCACCCTGCTGCGCGCCCTGCTGCGCGAGCTGGCCGAGCTGTACCGGGAGTGGACGGCCGCCGCGGGCGACCCGCACGCCAGCGACCTGCTGCGCGCCTACGCGGACCGCTGCACCACGCTCGGCCGCCGGGTGAAGGTGCACCTGCCGGGCGACCGCGAGCTGGTCGGCGAGGCGGTGGCGGTGGACGGCGACGGGCGGCTGGTGGTCCGCACGCCCGACGGCGTACGCCGGGCGGTCGGTGCCGGGGACGTCGTCCACGTGCGCCCCGAGGCCCGCTGAACGGCAGTCTTCACCACCCCTTGACCCGGGCTGATGCCCCGGATCCGACGATTCCGTGCGAACATTCCACCTGGCAGCGGTGTGAGGCGCGCCACTGTCCGCCCGGGTGGCGGACGGCGCGCCCGGACAGGTAGGACACGAGGCGAGTGCGGCGATCGCACGGGGACGGACCGGTGGCAGAGGACGGCAGCAGCGGCGCGACGGCGGGCAGCAACGACCCCACGGTCGCGCTCGAACTGGAACGCCTGATCCTGGACGCGCCGCGCCGCTACACCCCGTACCAGGCCGCGCGCGCCGCCGACGTCCCGATGGAGCTGGCCACCCGGTTCTGGCGCGCCATGGGCTTCCCCGACATCGGCCAGTCCCGCGCGCTCACCGACGGCGACGTGATCGCGCTGCGGCGCCTGGCCGGCCTGGTGGAGTCCGGGCTGCTCAGCGAGTCGATGGCGATCCAGGTGGCCCGTTCCACCGGTCAGACCACGGCCCGGCTGGCCGGCTGGCAGATGGACACCTTCCTGGAGAACCTCACCCAGTCCGCCGAGCCCGGGCTGACCCGGGCCGACGTCGCGTACCCGCTGGTCGAGCTGCTGCTGCCGGAGCTGGAGCAGTTCCTGGTGTACGTCTGGCGGCGCCAGCTGGCGGCCGTCACCGGCCGGGTGGTGCAGGCCGCCGAGGACAACGAGATCACCAGCGGACGGCTCGCCGTCGGCTTCGCCGACCTGGTCGGCTTCACCCGGCTGTCCCGGCGGCTGGAGGAGGAGGAGCTCGGCGAGCTGGTCGAGACCTTCGAGAACACCTGTTCGGATCTGATCGCCGGCCAGGGCGGCCGGGTGATCAAGACGCTCGGCGACGAGATCCTCTACGTCTCCGAGGACCCGGCGACCGCCGCCGAGATCGCGCTGAGCCTGATCGAGGCGCTGGCCGGGAACGACACCATCCCGCCGCTGCGGGTCGGCATGGCCTTCGGCACGGTCACCTCGCGGATGGGCGACGTCTTCGGCACCACCGTCAACCTGGCCAGCCGGCTGACCTCGATCGCCCCCAAGGACGCGGTGCTGATCGACGGCGAGTTCGCCGCCGCGCTGGAGCAGAACGGCAGTGTCGCCCCGGCCGACTCGGAGGGGCCGGGCCTGGCCGAGGCGCTGTCGGCCGCGGCCGGGATGCCCGCCTCCGGGCTGCCGATGCCGGGCCCGGAGGCCGGGGCCCGGTTCCACCTGCAGCCGATGTGGCGGCGGCCGGTGCGGGGGCTCGGACTGGTCGAGCCGTGGCTGCTCACCCGGCGGCTGAAGGCCGAGTAGCGCTCCGCCTGCGGAGAGGGCGAACAGCGGCCCGTCCGCGGGGAGGGCGAGTAGCGCTCCGTCCGCGGGGAAGGCGTGGGAGCGGAGAAGCCGTCCGCGGTGCGGAGGAGGCTGCCCGCGGTGCGGAGGTCCGTGGGCGCGCTCTCCCGTGGTGGGTGCGGCTCTCCTGCGATGGGTGCGGCTCTCCCGCGGCGAGTACGGCTTCCCGGGTGCCGAACGGTTGAAACCCGTACGGTCGGCTGCGGGTCCGTCCGGGCAAACGGGGCATAACCGAATGAAACCGCCATAGTCTTGGTGCAAGCGGCCGGTCGGGTGCGGCCGGCCGGCGGGGGTCTGGCAGGACCGAGCACAGGGAGCGAGGCGAGCCGGTGGGCAGCGAGGCGATCATGACGGACCGCGACTGCGACTGCGGCCGTCCGCGGAACCCCGACCCGCTGCCCGACCTGAGGCTGCAGTCCGTGGTCGAGCTCGCCCAGGACATGGCCGCCGCGCTCACCCCGCTGGAGGCCGTCCGGGCCGCCGCCACCCGGGCCACCGAGGCGCTCGGCGCCACCATGGCCGCCGTCTCGGTCTGGGACCGGGAGTCCGGCCGGCTGCGGGTCCTGGTCAACCACGGCGAACTCGCCCCGGGCGAGGAGGAACTGCCCGAGGACGAGTCGTACCCGGTCGCCGACTTCCCCGAGATCGTCACGTACCTGGAGGAGCGCTGGACCACCGGGCGGCTGCCGCGTGCCTGGCTGCAGAGCGCCGAGAACAGCGAGCCGCACGCCGGGCACGCCCACCCGACCGCCGGCGCGTACTGCCAGGAGCGCGCCGCGGCGCTGCGCCGGCGCGGGCGGGCCTGCTGCGTGGTCGCGCCGATCGTGCTGCACGGCCAGGCCTGGGGCGAGCTCTACCTCGCCCGGTCGGCCGGGATGCCCGGGTTCACCGAGGGCGACGCCGACTACGCGACCCTGCTCGCCGCCCAGGTCTCGGCCGGTCTGGCGCAGACCGAGCGCCTCGCCGACCTGCGCAAACTCGCCTTCTCCGACCCGCTCACCGGCCTGGCCAACCGGCGGGCCGTCGACGCCCGGCTGGAGAGCGCGCTGGAGGCGCACAACCGGGACAACACCGTGGTCTCCCTGGTGGTCTGCGACGTCAACGGACTGAAACGGGTCAACGACCAGCTCGGCCACGAGATGGGCGACCGGCTGCTGGAGCGGTTCGCCCACCAGCTCTCGCTGGCCGCCGCCAAGCTCCCCGGCAGCCTCGCCGCCCGGCTCGGCGGCGACGAGTTCTGCCTGCTGGTGGAGGGGCAGAAGGCCGACGAGGTGGTCGCCGTCGCCGAGGAGCTGTGCGCCCGGGCGCTCGCGCTCTCCGAGGGCGAGGGCGTGGCCTGCGGGGTCGCCTCCACCGGGGACTCGATCGGGCCCGTCACCACCCCCGACCGGCTGTTCCGGCTCGCCGACGCCGCCCAGTACCGGGCCAAGGCGGCCCGGGCCGCCCACCCGGTGGTCGCCGGGCGCAGCCACGGCCCCGGATTCTCGCCCGACCCCACCGTGCTGCTCGCCGACGCCGCCGACCCGCACCACCGGGCGGACGGGCGGCGCGGGCCGAACGGCCGGGCCGGGGCGGGCGACCGGCGGCGGTTCCGCGGAGCCGCCCACAGCGCCGATCCGGGGCAGCTGCTCACCGCCGTGCTCGCCTCCCTCGACCGGGCCGCCGCGGCCCGGGTCGTCCACCCGGCGGACACCCTCGGCAAGTTGGTCGTGGTCGCCGAGGCCGCCGCCCGGTTGCTGGACGCCGTCGGCTGGTGGGTCTCGTACGTTCCGCCCGGCTCCCAGTCCATGCGCACCGCCCAGCACGCCGTCTACCGGATGACCAGCGGCCCCGCCAACGCCCGCGCCGAGACCCAGCGGGCCCGGATCGAGGCCCCCGACGCGGTCTTCGACCTCCGGCACTACCCGATGACCCGCCGCGCCGTGCGCGGCGGCGCCTTCGCCCTGCGGTCGGGCGCGGCCGGCAACGACCCGGCGGAGGAGGCGATGCTCGTCGTCTCCGGCTACCGGGGCATGGTCGCGGCGGGCGGCCAGAACCCGGCCGGCGGCTGGCTGGTGGAGCTCTTCGCCGACGACGCCACCCTGCCGCTGGGCCAGGCCGCCTGCGCCATGCGGGCCCTGGTCTCGGTCGCCCTGGCGGGCCCGGCCTCGCCGCCGGCGGTCTGAGGGGTCGGCCCCGGTCGGGGCCCGTCGGCGGACCCGGTGACGGCGTGTCGGGCACCTCGCCGTCGGCACGGCTCCCGCGATGGGTCCGGCGGTGGGTCCGGCGGGCCGTTCACCCGGCCCGCCCTGGTGCCGCTGCTCCGCGTGCCGGTGGCGGTGGTGGCCGTGTGCTGGTTCAGGCGCCGCGACCGCCGTCGGCGGCGGGTGGGGCGAGTGCCCGGAGGGCGGCGTCGACCAGGAGGTCGGCGTGCTCGTGGGTGAGCGGGCCGAGCCGGAACTGCCAGCGGTAGTTGAGCGGGCCGTAGAAGAGTTCGACGGCCAGGTCGAGGTCGGCGTCGGGGGCGATCCGGCCGGCCTCGCGGGCACGGCGCAGGCGGTCGCGGGTGGCCTCCAGCAGCGGGTCCAGCAGGCGGGTGCGGTACTCGGCGTGCAGCGCGGGGTCGTTGAGGATCTCGGCGAGGAGCGCGCGGTAGGTGCGGTCGGCGCCCGGGTCGGCGAGCTCGTCGCTGGTGGGGCGCAGGACGGCGCGGAGGTCGGCGGCGAGGTCGCCGGTGTCGGGGAGGGCGAGGCTGCCCTCGTGCTCGCTCGCGGCGAGGAAGGCGTCGAAGACCACCGCCCCCTTCGAGGGCCACCACCGGTAGATGGTCTGCTTGCCGACGCCGGCGCGGGCGGCGATCGCTTCGATGGTCAGCTTGCCGTAGCCGACCTCGGCGACGAGTTCGGTGGCTGCGGCGAGGACGGCGGCGCGGGCGCGCTCGCTGCGGCGGGCGGGGTCGGGGGCGGTTCTGGACGTCATGGGAAAAATTCTATGCACAACAGCGAGACGAACCGTATTGTCTTCTCAAGCAACCGCGAGACGGTCCGTCTCGTCTTCATCGCTGCCCCCGGAGGTGCCCGTGAACCGCCCCGCACACATCCTGATGGTCTCCATTCCGGCCCATGGCCACGTCAACCCCAGCCTCGCCGTGATCACCGAGCTGGTCGCCCGCGGCCACCGGGTCAGCTACGTCAACGACCCGTCCTTCCGGGAAACCGTCGAGTCCACCGGCGCCGCCTTCGTCCCGTACCCGACGAAGCTGCCGCTCGCCGACGACCCGGACGGCTGGATGGAGGATCCGGTGGCGATCCAGGAGCTGTTCCTGGACGACGCGCTCTCCATGTGGCCCGTCCTCCTGGAGGCCTTCGCCGACGACCGGCCCGACCTGGTGCTCTGCGACATCGCGGGCTTCGCGGCCCGGGCGCTCGGCGAGCGGCTGGGGGTGCCGGTCGTGCAGCTGTCGCCCACCTTCGTCGGCTGGGAGGGCTTCGAGCAGGACCTCGCGGAGGTGTTCGAGGCGATCCGCACCGGGCCGGGCGGCGCCGAGCACTACCGCCGGTTCGCCGACTGGCTGGCCGAGGCCGGTGCGGTGCAGCGCGACGTGGACTCCTTCAAGAACCGCCCGGAGCGGGCGATCGCACTGGTCCCGCGCGCCCTGCAGCCCAACGCCGACCGGGTCGACGAGCGGCGGATCAGCTTCGTCGGGCCCTGCTTCGGCGACCGTGCCCACCAGGGGCGGTGGGAGCGGCCGGCCGGCGCCGAGAAGGTGCTGCTGGTCTCGCTGGGCTCGGCCTTCACCCACCAGCCCGCCTTCTACCGGGCCTGCGTCCGGGCCTTCGGCGAGCTGCCGGGCTGGCACACCGTGCTCCAGATCGGCAGCCACACCGACCCGGCCGAGCTCGGCGAGGTGCCGGACACCGTCGAGGTGCACCGGTGGGTGCCGCAGCTGTCGGTGCTCTCCCAGGCGGACGCCTTCGTCACCCACGCGGGCATGGGCGGCTCCAGCGAGGGGCTGTTCCACGCCGTGCCGATGATCGCGGTGCCGCAGGCCACCGACCAGTTCGCCAACGCGGACGCCCTGGTGGGGCTCGGCGTCGCCCGCCGGCTGGACACCGAGCAGGCCACCGCGGAGGCGCTGCGCGCCGCCCTGCTGGAGCTGGTCGGCGATCCGGCGGTGGCCGAGCGGCTGCGCGAGCTGTCCGCCGCCGGGCGGGCCGAGGGCGGCACCGCCCGGGCGGCGGACCTGATCGAGGCCGAGCTCGCGACGTGACGCGGAGGCGGCCCGGGGGCCGCGGTGTGCGGCGCCGGTCCGGAGAGCGGAGAATCCGGATGGCGAGCACCTGTTGTCATATCTTCATTCACCTGATGTGATGGTGTATATGGATATGCACAGTGCTGTGGCCCCCGACGCTCCGCTGGTCCTGGTCGGCAAGGCCGACGTCAGCGCGGAGGACGTCCTCGCCGTCGCCCGGGGCAACGCCCGGGTCGAGATCGGCCCCGACGCGCTGGCCGAGATGGCGACCGCCCGCGCGCGGATCGACGCCCTCGCGGCCGAGCCGCGCCCCGTCTACGGCGTGTCGACCGGCTTCGGCGCGCTCGCCGTCCGCCACATCAGCCCCGAGCTGCGCGCCCAGCTGCAGCGGTCGCTGGTCCGCTCGCACGCCGCCGGCATGGGGCCGGCGGTCGAGCGCGAGGTGGTCCGCGCGCTGGTGTTCCTGCGGATGAAGACGCTGGCCTCCGGCCGCACCGGCGTCCGGCCGCTGGTCGCCCGGACCATGGCCGCCCTGCTCAACGCGGGCATCACCCCGGTGGTGCGGGAGTTCGGCTCGCTCGGCTGCTCCGGCGACCTCGCGCCGCTGTCGCACTGCGCACTGGTCCTGATGGGCGAGGGCACCGCCACCGGCCCGGACGGCGTGGAGAAGCCCGCCGCCGAACTGCTCGCCGCCGCCGGGATCGAGCCCGTCGAGCTGCTGGAGAAGGAGGGCCTCGCCCTCATCAACGGCACCGACGGCATGCTCGGCATGCTGGTGATGGCCATCGCCGACCTCCAGCGGCTCTTCACCACCGCCGACATCACCGCCGCGATGAGCCTGGAGGCGCTGCTCGGCACCGAGAAGGTGCTCGCCCCCGAGCTGCACGCCCCGATCCGTCCGCACCCGGGCCAGGCGCTGAGCGCCGCCAACATGCTCGCCGTCCTCAAGGACTCCGGCCTCACCGGCCACCACCAGGACGACGCGCCGCGGGTCCAGGACGCCTACTCGATCCGCTGCGCCCCGCAGGTCGCCGGCGCGGGCCGGGACACCCTGGAGCACGCCCGGCTGGTCGCCTCGCGCGAACTGGCCGCCTCGGTCGACAACCCGGTGGTGCTGCCGGACGGCCGGGTGGAGTCCAACGGCAACTTCCACGGCGCCCCGGTCGCCTACGTGCTGGACTTCCTCGCCATCGCCGCCGCCGACCTCGGCTCGATCTCCGAGCGCCGCACCGACCGGCTGCTCGACAAGGCCCGCTCGCACGGCCTGCCGGCCTTCCTGGCCGACGACCCGGGCGTGGACTCCGGCCTGATGATCGCCCAGTACACCCAGGCGGCGCTGGTCAGCGAGAACAAGCGGCTCGCCGTCCCGGCCTCGGTCGACTCGATCCCCTCCTCCGCGATGCAGGAGGACCACGTGTCGATGGGCTGGTCGGCCGCGCGCAAGCTGCGCCAGGCCGTGGCCAACCTCGGCCGGATCCTCGCCGTCGAACTCACCGCGGCCGCCCGGGCGCTGGAGATCCGTCAGCAGGCCGACGCGTCGGGCCGCGTCGCCCCGGCCACCGCGGCCGCCATGGCCGCCGCCCGGGAGGCGGGCGTCGGCGGCGCCGGCCGCGACCGCTTCCTCTCGCCCGACCTGGAGGCCGCAGCCGAGCTGGTCGCCTCCGGCGAGCTGGTGCGGGCGGTCGAGCGGGTCACCGGCCCGCTGGCCTGAGACCCGGCCGGCCGGGGTCGTGGCGTCGCCGCGGAGTGACGGGGGCTCAGTCCCAGTCGCTCCGCGGCGAGCGCTCCGCGCGGTCCCGGCGGTTGCGCAGCTCGCCCAGGGCGGCCGCCAGGTTGACCCCGACGATGCCCGCCCAGCAGACCATCAGACCGGCGAAGCCGCCGCTCTCCGGGCTGCCCGCGATCGCCGTCAGCGGGATGCCGAGGACCAGCGAGGTCACCGCGAGCCCGGTGTTGGAGCGCTTGCCCCAGCCCGAACGGCGGGACTGCCCCCGGTGGGGGGACCGCGGCTCGTAGTCGTCCAACCGCTGGGCCACCGACCGCTCGACCCGGGCGTCCAGCCGGGCGTCGAGCCGCTTCATGAAGGAGTCGACGAGTGCGTCCTCGTACTCCTTGCCGAGCTCCTTGCGGGCCTGGAGGGTGGCGTCGAGGTCGCGCCGCAGTTCGTCCTGACGAGTGTCCATGGATCCAGGGTGGGGCCGCCGGGGCCCCCGGTCCATCCGTTCGCAGGAGGAATCCGGGCGGGCTCAGGGACAAATCAGGGTTACCCCGACCCGGTTCGGCCGACCGCCGGCCCGCCCGACCGGTCCGGCCCGCCCGACCGGTCCGACCCGCGGGGCGTCCCACCGGACGTCCCGCCGTACGAGACGTCTTTGCCAGGTGCGGCCCGCTCCTGCACAGTCGTCGTCCGACCCCCTCGCACCCGGAGGTACCGCTGATGACCGCCACCGACGAGACCGGCAGCGTCGGCCCCTCCGCCCGGCTGCTCCAACTGTTCGAGGGGCACCGGCTGACGCCGACCCAGCGCCGGATCGCCCACTCGCTGGTGCGGCACGCCACCGAGGCGCCGTTCCTGTCCAGCGTCGAGGTCGCCGAACTCGCGGGCGTCAGCCAGCCCTCCGTCACCCGCTTCGCGGTCGCGCTCGGGTACGACGGCTACCCGGCGCTGCGCAAGCAGCTGCGCGAACTCGGCGGCGGCGAACAGGCCGCGCCGGAGACCCCGGACGACGCGGTGCGCAACGAGCACCAGCAGGCCGTGCTCGCCGAGATCGCCCACCTGCGCCACCTCGCCGAACTCCTCGCCGACCCGGAGCCGATCACCCGGGCCGCCCGGCTGCTCGCCGCCTCCCGCCCGCTGCCGGTGCTCGGCCTGCGGGCCGCCTCGGCGCAGGCGCGCGGCTTCGCCTACTTCGCGGCCAAGGTGCACCCGGACATCCGGCTGCTGGACGAGGGCGGCAGCATGCTCGCCGACCGGCTGGAACAGGCCCGGGCGGCCGGGGCCAGCGCACTGCTCTGCTTCGCGCTGCCGCGCTACCCGCGGGAGCTGATGGACGCGCTGACGGTGGCCCGCGAGTGCGGGCTGACGGTGCTCACCGTGGCCGACAGCGCGTTCGCGCCGGTCGCCAAGCTGTCCGACCTGATGCTGCCGGCCGCCGTCGGCACCGGGCTGGTCTTCGACACCGCGTGCGCCCCGATGATGCTCGGCCGGGTGCTGCTGCAGTCCATGTGCGACGAACTGCCCGGAGCGGAAGCCCGGTTGGAGGCGATCGAGCAGTCGGCGGCGGCGCGCGGCCTCTTCCTGGAATGAGCGTGGAACAAGCACGGCCCGGAGCGGCGGCGGGGGAGTAGCCGTCACAAACCCGGGCATCCCCTCCTGCA
Organism: Kitasatospora sp. NPDC058048; assembly: GCF_042885555.1. NCBI lineage: Bacteria > Bacillati > Actinomycetota > Actinomycetes > Kitasatosporales > Streptomycetaceae > Kitasatospora > Kitasatospora sp. NPDC058048. Next base: position 111,324 of record NZ_JBHVRT010000027.1, read on the forward strand.
GGGGGTGCCACCCATGCACGTGATCCACGAGATGAAGTTCGTCGCCCGCCTCTCCTCGGGCGCCGACGAATGGTCCTGCCCCGCCTGCGGACGCCGCGTCACCCTGCGGCGCCTGCCCGAACCCGAACTGACCGTCCTCGACCCGGGCGACGAGTCGGCCGTCCACGTCGGCGTCATCGAACCCGACGCCCGCGCCGTCGCGGCCGCCGAGAAGTACGGCCTCGGCCCCGTCCAGAACATCCCCCGCCCGCCGTCCCCGCCCGCCCCGGACGCCGACGACCGCCGCTGGCTCGCCGAGATCGGCATCGACTGGGACGGCGGCGCGGCGGCCTGACTCAGCCGCGCGGCGCGTACAGCGGAAGGCCGGAGGTGTCCAGCTCGGCGGGCAGCGGCGCGGGCAGCGGGACGGCCTCGCCGTACGTGCCGTGCAGGACGCCCTGGTACTCGCCATCGCGGGGGCGGGTGTGGAGTGTCCAGGCGCCCTTGCGGGGGTCGACCGTGAGGAGGACCGGAACGCCTGCGATCGCGTACCAGCTGGTCCTGGCGGCGATGAGGGTGATGAGCGAGGGGCCGGGAACGACCTGAACGGCGAGAGCGGCACGGCGGGGATCGGCTCGCCGGTCGTCCTCGTTCTCCCATGCGACGGGCAGCACGATCAGGTCGGGGGTGGCGTAGTCGTCCTCGTCGTCCGGTAGAGCGACCGATGACGACTCGTAGGCGTCGAGGTTCGCGGGCAGCTGCGGTCCGAGGTCTTCGCGCAGGTGGCGCACTGTGCCGGCGTGTTTCCCTCGGCGGGGAGGCGACATCAGCAGCGTGCCGCCGATGATCTCGACCTGCAGCCCGGTGCGCCGCTCGACCCCTTCGGCGGTCCGGCGCAGCATGCCGGAGCGTGCCGGAACAGCTGCCATGGCGTCCTCCGCTGGGCCGATCGGCTGGTGCTTCCGGCCGCAGGCTACTGGCGGCAGGCGCTCCGGTTCGGGCGTTGATCGGATGCTTTCGGGGTCTGGTCGAAAGCCGACTGTTTAGTTATATTCAATCGAACATAGCTTGAATGAATCCATCCGCAGGGAGGCCGAACTATGGTGCAGCAGGCGAGCGGGCCGCGTGAGGTGCGCGCGGCGCGTGGGACGGGGCTGACGGCGCAGGGGTGGCAGCAGGAGGCGGCCCTGCGGATGCTGATGAACAACCTCGACCCGGAGGTGGCCGAGCACCCGTCCAAGCTGGTGGTCTACGGCGGCACGGGCAAGGCCGCGCGGGACTGGCGCTCCTTCGACGCCATGGTGAGGACGCTGGAGGGCCTGAAGCAGGACGAGACCATGCTGGTCCAGTCCGGGCGGCCGGTCGGCGTGATGCAGACCCACGAGTGGGCGCCGCGCGTGCTCATCGCCAACTCCAACCTGGTCGGCGACTGGGCCAACTGGGAGGAGTTCCGCCGGCTGGAGAGCCTCGGGCTCACCATGTACGGCCAGATGACCGCCGGCTCGTGGATCTACATCGGCACCCAGGGCATCCTCCAGGGCACCTACGAGACCTTCGCCGCCGTCGCCAACAAGCGGTACAACGGTTCGCTGGAGGGCACCATCACCCTCACCGCCGGCCTCGGCGGGATGGGCGGCGCCCAGCCGCTGGCCGTCACCATGAACGGGGGCGTGGCGATCTGCATCGACTGCGACCCGTCCCGGATCTCCCGCCGGATCGAGCACCGCTACCTGGACGTCGAGGCCAAGAACCTCGCGCACGCGCTGGAGCTGGCCACCGCGGCCCGCGACAAGAAGCAGCCGCTCTCCATCGGACTGCTGGGCAACGCCGCCGAGCTCTTCCCGCAGCTGCTCGCGATGGACGCGCCGATCGACATCGTCACCGACCAGACCAGCGCCCACGACCCGCTGAGCTACCTGCCGATCGGCGTCGCCTTCGACGACATGGCCACCTACGCGGCCGAGAAGCCCGCGGAGTTCACCACCCGCTCGCGCGAGTCGATGGCCAAGCACGTCGAGGCCATGGTCGGCTTCCTGGACCGCGGCGCCGAGGTCTTCGACTACGGCAACTCGATCCGCGGCGAGGCCCAGCTGGCCGGCTACGACCGCGCCTTCGCCTTCCCCGGCTTCGTCCCCGCGTACATCCGCCCGCTGTTCTGCGAGGGCAAGGGCCCGTTCCGCTGGGCGGCCCTGTCCGGCGACCCGCAGGACATCGCCAAGACCGACAAGGCCGTGCTCGACCTCTTCCCGGAGAACGAGTCGCTGCACCGCTGGATCAAGATGGCCCAGGAGAAGGAGCACTTCCAGGGCCTGCCCGCGCGCATCTGCTGGCTCGGCTACGGCGAGCGCGACAAGGCCGGCGAGCGCTTCAACGACATGGTCGCCTCCGGCGAGCTGTCCGCGCCGATCGTCATCGGCCGCGACCACCTGGACTGCGGCTCGGTCGCCTCCCCGTACCGGGAGACCGAGGCGATGCTGGACGGCTCCGACGCGATCGCCGACTGGCCGCTGCTCAACGCCATGGTCAACGTGGCCTCCGGTGCCTCCTGGGTCTCCATCCACCACGGCGGCGGCGTCGGCATCGGCCGCTCCATCCACGCCGGCCAGGTCACCGTGGCCGACGGCACGCCGCTGGCCGGCGAGAAGATCCGCCGGGTGCTCACCAACGACCCGGGCATGGGCGTCATCCGGCACGTCGACGCCGGCTACGACCGCGCCGACGAGGTCGCCGCCGAGCGCGGGGTTCGCGTCCCGATGGGTGAGCTGTGACAGCACCCTCGTTCGAAGAGATGTGGGCGGAGCTGCTCCCCGTGGGCCGCTCCGCCACCTCCGGCGGCTACCGCCGCTTCGCCTGGAACTCCGCCGACGCCGAGTGCCGCGCCTGGTTCGAGCAGCAGGCCCGCAGCCGCGGCCTGACGTACGAGCTGGACCGCAACGGCAATCAGTGGGCCTGGCTGGGCGACCCGAACGGGCAGGGGGCGGTCGTCACCGGCTCGCACCTGGACTCCGTCCCGGACGGCGGCGCCTTCGACGGTCCGCTCGGGGTGGTCTCCTCCTTCGCCGCGCTGGACGAACTGCGCGCCCGGGGAACGGAGTTCACCAGGCCCCTGGCGATCGTCAACTTCGGCGACGAGGAGGGCGCCCGGTTCGGGGTGGCCTGCATCGGCTCCCGGCTGACCGCCGGGGTGCTGTCCCGCGAGGCCGCGTACGAGCTGCGCGACGCCGACGGCCTGCGGCTGCCCGACGCGATGGAGAAGGCCGGCTACGACCCGACCGCGATCGGCGCGGACGACGACCGGCTGGCCCGGATCGGCGCCTTCGTCGAGCTCCACGTCGAGCAGGGCCGCTGCCTCGCCGAGGGGCAGCCGGTCGGCGTGGCGGGCGCGATCTGGCCGCACGGCCGCTGGCGGTTCGACTTCCACGGCGAGGCCAACCACGCCGGCACCACCCGGATCGAGGACCGCCGCGACCCGATGCTGACCTACGCCAACACCGTGCTCGCCGCCCGCAAGAAGGCCAAGCTGGCGGGCGCGCTGGCCACCTTCGGGAAGGTCGCGGTGGAGCCCAACGGCACCAACGCGATCGCCTCGCTGGTGCGCGGCTGGCTGGACTCCCGGGCCGCCGACGAGCGCACCCTGACCGAGCTGGTCGCCGAGATCGAGCGGGCCGCCGCCGAGCGCGGCGAGCGCGACGGCGTCCGGGTCGAGCTGACCCGCGAGTCCTACACCCCGGTGGTGGACTTCGACGGGCCGCTGCGCGACCGGCTCGCCAAGCTGCTGGACGCCCCGGTGCTGCCCACCGGCGCGGGACACGACGCCGGCATCCTGGCCTCCGCGATCCCGACCGCCATGCTGTTCGTGCGCAACCCCACCGGCGTCTCGCACTCCCCGGCCGAGTACGCCGAGCAGGCCGACTGCCTGGCCGGGGTCGCCGCCCTCGCCGACGTACTGGAGGACCTGGCGTGCCAGTGAACGAGCACGTGCGCTACTGGGCGCAGTACGCCTGGCTGCCGCACGACAACGGGCCGGTGGTCGAGCCGGACGTGCTGATCACCACCGGCCCCGGCGGCACGATCGCCGCCGTCACCCCGGACAGCGGCCCCTGCCCGCCCGACGCCGTCCGGCTCGACGGGCTGCTGCTGCCCGGTCAGGCGAACGCCCACTCGCACGCCTTCCACCGGGCGCTGCGCGGGCACGTCCAGGTCGGCTCCGGCACTTTCTGGACCTGGCGCGACACCATGTACCGGTTCGCCGGCGCGCTGGACCCGGACCGCTACCTGGAGCTCGCGACCGCCGTCTACGCCGAGATGGCGCTGGCCGGCATCACGGCCGTCGGCGAGTTCCACTACCTGCACCACGCGCCCGGCGGCGCCCGCTACACCGACCCGAACGCGATGGGCGAGGCGCTGATCGAGGCCGCCGCCCGGGCCGGCATCCGGATCACTCTGCTGGACACCTGCTACCTCTCCTCCGGCTTCGGCGCCGAGCCGACCAGGCCGCAGCTGCGGTTCAGCGACGGCGACGCGGAGGCCTGGGCGGTCCGGGCGGACGCGCTCAAGCCGCGCGAGCACGCCCGGATCGGCGCCGCCGTCCACTCGGTGCGGGCCGTCCCGGCCGAGCAGCTGGGCACCGTCGCGCACTGGGCGTCGGTGCGCGGGGCGCCGCTGCACGTCCACCTCTCCGAGCAGACCGCCGAGAACGACGCCTGCCTGGCCGCGCACGGGGTCACCCCGACGAGGCTGCTCGCCGACCACGGCGCGCTCGGCCCGCGCACCTCGGCCGTGCACGCCACCCACCTGACCGACGAGGACGTCCGGCTGCTCACCGACTCCTCCACCACGGTCTGCATGTGCCCCACCACCGAGCGGGACCTCGCGGACGGCATCGGCCCGGCCCGCCGGCTGGCCTCGGCGGGCTCCCCGATCACCCTGGGCAGCGACAGCCACGCGGTGATCGACCCGTTCGAGGAGGCCCGCGCGCTGGAGCTGGACGAGCGGCTGCGCACCCGCACCCGCGGCCACTGGACGGCGAACGCGCTGCTGCGGGCCGGGACCGAGGACGGCCACGCCTCGCTCGGCTGGCCGGAGGCCGGACGGATCGAGGCCGGGGCGCTCGCCGACTTCACGGTGATCGCGCTGGACACCGTCCGCACGGCGGGACCGCCGCCCCGGCTCGGCGCCGAGATCGCGGTCTTCGCGGCCTCGGCGGCGGACGTGCGGCACGTCGTGGTCGGCGGCCGGCACGTCGTCCGGGACGGCGTGCACCGGCTGGTGGCCGACGTGCCGGGCGCGCTGCGCTCCGCGATCGGCGCGCTGGACTACTGACCCCGTTCAACTCCCTTCGGAAGGCGTTGTCTTGAGCACCACGACCACCCTGATCACGGGCATCGGCAGCCTGGTCACCAACGACCCCGGGCAGGGCGCCGGGCCGCTCGGCCTGCTCACCGACGCGGCCGTGGTGGTCGACGGCGGCACCGTCGCCTGGGTCGGCCCGGCCGCGCAGGCCCCGGCGGCGGACGAGCGCTTCGACGCCGGGGGCCGGGCCCTGCTGCCCGGCTTCGTCGACTCGCACGCCCACCTGGTGTTCGCGGGCGACCGCACCGCCGAGTTCAACGCCCGGATGTCCGGGCAGGCGTACTCGGCGGGCGGCATCCGCACGACGGTGGCGGCTACGCGGGCCGCTTCGGATGCCGAACTGGAAGCCAATCTGGCGCGGTTCGTCCGGGAGGCGCTGCGGCAGGGCACCACCACCATCGAGTGCAAGTCCGGCTACGGGCTGACGGTCGAGGACGAGGCGCGGGCGCTGCGGATCGCCGCCGGGTACACCCCGGAGACCACCTATCTGGGCGCTCACGTGGTCGCCCCCGAGTACGCCGAGGACCCGGCCGGCTACGTCGACCTGGTCACCGGCGAGATGCTGGACGCCTGCGCCCCGCACGCCCGTTGGGTGGACGTGTTCTGCGAGAAGGGCGCGTTCGACGGGGACCAGGCGCGGGCTGTTCTGACGGCGGGGATCGAGAAGGGCCTCACGCCGCGCGTGCACGCCAACCAGCTCACCTACGGGCCGGGCGTGCAGCTCGCGGTGGAGCTGGGGGCCGCCTCGGCGGACCACTGCACCCATCTGACGGACGAGGACGTGGCGGCGCTGGCCGGCTCGGCGACGGTCGCCACCCTGCTGCCGGGGGCGGAGTTCTCCACCCGCGCCGAGTACCCGAGCGGGCGCCGGCTGCTGGACGCGGGCGCGGTGGTGGCGCTGTCCACGGACTGCAACCCGGGCTCCAGCTTCACCAGTTCGATGGCGTTCTGCATCGCGGTCGCGGTGCGGGAGATGGGGATGACCCCGGACGAGGCGGTCTGGGCGGCCACGGCGGGCGGTGCCCGGGCGCTGCGGCGCAGTGACGTGGGGGTGATCGCCCCCGGTGCCCGGGCGGACCTGCTGCTGCTGGACGCGCCCTCGCACGTCCACCTGGCCTACCGCCCGGGGGTGCCGCTGACGGCGGCGGTCTGGCGGGCCGGCGTCCGCGAGCTCTGAGGACACGTCCGTGGAAGGCCCGCCCCCGGTCCTGCGACCGGGGGCGGGCCTTCGCTCATGCCAGGCCCAACGAACGCCGCAGGAAGTGCAGTTCGTGGGTCAGCAGGTTTTCCACCACCGCCTCGTCGGTGGGCCGGTGGCCGGTGGCGCGCAGCGGGAGGACCTCGTGCGGGCGGCCGGCGGCGAGCAGGGCGGCGGACAGCCGCAGGGTGTGGGCCGGGTACACGTTGTCGTCGGCGAGGCCCTGGATCAGCAGCAGCGGGCGGCGGAGCTCCGGCGCCAGGGCGATCAGCGAGCCGCTGTCGTAGTGCTCGGGGTGCTCGTCGGGGTGGCCGAGGAAGCGCTCCTGCCAGTGGGTGTCGTAGAACCGCCAGTCGGTGGGCGCGGCTCCGGCGGAGGCGGCGTGGAAGACGTCCGGGCGGCGCAGTACGGCGAGCGCGGCGAGGTAGCCGCCGTAGGACCAGCCGCGGATGGCGACCCGGTCGAGGTCGAGCAGCCCGGGCCGCAGCCGGTCGGCCGCCCGCAGGCCCTCGACCTGGTCATCGAGGGCGGGCCCCGCCTTGTCGCCGTGGATCGCCTTTTCCCAGCGCGGCCCGCGCCCGGGGGTGCCGCGGCCGTCCACCACGAGGACCGCGAAGCCCTGGTCGGCGAACCACTGGGAGACCTGGTCCCACCACAGGCCGCCGGTGGTGGCCTTCTGCATGGCGGGTCCGCCGTACGGGTCGAGCAGGACGGGCAGCGGGCCGTCCCCGGGGCGGTGACCGGCGGGCAGGAAGAGCGTGGCGCGCAGCTCGCGCGGGCCGAGCCGGAGCGGTTCGGGCCGGGCGGTGACGACGGGCGGCTCGGCGTGCGAGGTGAGCGGGTGGGGTGTCGAGCCCTCGCGCAGGACGGTGGAGCGGCCACCGGGGTGCCCGGGGGTGTGGGCGGTGAGGACCAGCGTGCCGCCGCGCCGCACCCCGGTGTGCAGGCCGGGGCCGCTGCTGAGCCGTCGCGGGCCGGTGTCCGGTCCGTACGTCCAGAGGTGGGTCTCGGCGGGTTCGTCGGAGGCGGTGAACAGCACCTGCTCGCCGTCCGTCCCGAGCACCGCGCGCAGCTGGAGCCCGGGCGGGGTGACCGGCTTGCCGTCGACGGTCAGGTGCCGGGTGTCGCCCAGGTCGGCGGTGTCCACCAGGGCGCCGCCCCCGGTGCGGGTCGGCAGGCCGGGTAGCAGCTCGATCCAGTGCGCGTCCTGCCGCTCGGCGAGCACCCGGGTGGCGCCGTCCGGCTCGATCGCCAGGGTGCGGACGGTGCGCTGGTCGCGGCTCTGCACGGCGGCGTACGGGCCGTGGCCGTCCCAGCCGGCGGCGGTGAGGTACTCGAAGGCGGCGCGGTCCCAGCGGACCCCGGTGTCGGTGCCGTCGAGGCCGAGCAGCCGCAGTGAGACCTCGGCGTTGGCGGTGCCGGCCAGCGGGTAGCGGACGGTGCGCGGCGGGCGGTGCGGGTCGGCGGGGTCGGCCACGAAGAGGCGGGCGAGCGGGCGGTTGTCGACCCGGGCGGCCAGCAGAGCGGTGCCGTCGGGGGACCACCAGTGGCCGCGGTCGCGGAACATCTCCTCGGAGGCGACGTACTCGGCGAGCCCGTAGGAGACGTCCTCGGCCTCGGGTTCGGCGAGCGGACGGTCGTCCGTGCCGTCGACGCCGACCACCCGCAGGGCGCCGCCGGTGACGTAGGCGATCCGGCGGCCGGTCGGGTCGAGCCGGGGGTCCTGCGGCGGGCCGGGGACGGGGACGGCGCGGACGGTGCCGCGGGCGGTGTCGGCCAGCCACAGGGCGCCGTCCAGTGCGAAGGCGGCGAGCGCGCCGGCGGCGTCGGTGCTGTACCCGGCGATGCCCTCGGCAGCGCCCAGCACGGCCGGGTCCGCGATCAGCCGTTCCTCGCCGGTGGCGGTGTCCAGGGCCCAGAGGCAGGCGAGCGGGTCGGTGCCGGACCGGCCGCGCAGGAAGAGCACGGTGGCGCCGTCCGGGGTGGGCTCCGGCCGGACGGGGACGCCCAGGGTGAACTGCCGGGTGCGGGCCAGCTGACGGGGTAAGGAGAGGGTCGTCATGCGGGGCACCATAGGCACGGCTGCCGGGCCCGTGTCGAGCGCATAACGCCCGGCGGCGGCCTCGGCGGGCGGGCAGCCGGGGTGGCCGGGGCGGAGGACGGGCGGGGCCGGGCGGGCAGCCGGGGCCGGGAAAGACGGCCGGGGCCGCCGCGGATCTCAGGAATCCACGGCGGCCCCGGAGTCGTGAGCCGTAGGCCGGTCCGTCAGCGCACGTCGCCCATGAGGGCCTGGACGCGCTTGCGGTAGCCGAAGACGGCGAGCCCGGCGAGGACGGCGAGCGACGCCTGCATCGCGATGATCCCGTTGCCGTCGAGGTTGACGCCGGCCAGCGAGAGCAGGCTGGTGGTGCAGTCACCGGCGGTGACGGCGAGGAACCAGACGCCCATCATCTGGGAGGCGTACTTCTGCGGCGCCATCTTGGTGGTGACCGAGAGGCCGACCGGGGAGAGGCAGAGCTCACCGATGGTCTGGATCAGGTAGATCGAGACGAGCCACAGCGGGGAGACCATGGTGCCGCCGTCCGCCATGTTCATCGGGATGATGAAGATGAAGAACGAGGCGCCGACCAGGACCAGGCCCATCGAGAACTTCACGATGGTGTTCGGCTCCTTGTTGCGGCGGGAGAGCCACAGCCACAGCCAGGCGAACACCGGCGCGAGCGCCATCACGAACAGCGGGTTGAGCGACTGGTACCAGGTGGCCGAGAAGCCGAAGCCGAACAGGCTGTCGGCGGTCTTCTTGTCGGCGAACAGGGACAGGGTCGACCCGCCCTGGTCGTAGATCATCCAGAAGATGGCGGCCGCGGCGAAGAACCAGATGTAGGCGGACATCTTGGACTGCTCGCCGGCGCTGAGGTCCTTGTCGCGCTTGATCCGGACCAGCACGGCGATCGGGATGAGCAGACCGGCCAGGGTGAGCGGGACGAGGGCCCAGTTCAGGGTGTAGACGCCCAGCCCGACGATCACGGCGTAGAAGACGGCGACGGCGGCGACGGTGATGCCGCCCTTGACCAGCAGGCTGTTGCGCTCCGCGGGCTTGAGCGGGTTGGGGACCTTGCTGCTCTTGGGGCTCAGGTGGCGGCTGCCCAGCAGGAACTGCACCAGGCCGAAGGCCATGCCGACCGCGGCGATGCCGAAGCCCAGGTGCCAGCTGTACTCCTTGCCGATCGTCCCGATGATGAACGGGGCGACGAAGGCACCGAGGTTGATGCTCATGTAGAAGACGGTGAAGCCACCGTCGCGGCGCGGGTCCTCGGGGCCGTTGTAGAGCTGGCCGACCATCGTGGAGATGTTGGCCTTCAGCAGCCCGGAGCCGAGCGCGACCAGGAGCAGGCCGAGGAAGAACGCCGCCTGGCCCGGGACGGCCAGCGCGATGTGGCCGAACATGATCACGAACCCGGCGATGGCGACGGTCTTGCGGGCGCCCCAGACCCGGTCACCGAACCAGCCGCCGGGGTAGGCCATGAGGTAGACCATCGAGACGTAGACGGAGTAGATCGCCGTCGCCGTCGTCGCCGTCATGGCGAGGCCGCCGCCCTGGCTGCCCACGGCGGCGTCGGCGCCACCGGAGACCAGGTAGTAGATGAGCAGGGCGCGCATGCCGTAGTAGGAGAAGCGCTCCCACATCTCGGTCATGAACAGGGTGGCAAGACCTCGGGGATGCCCGAGGAAGGTCTTGCCGCCGGGAGAGGCCGACGTCATGTCGGCGTCCAGGGTCTTCGACGCCATGAGTAGTGGTTCCTTGCCTGACAGCGTCCGCCTAGGGGGGTGGCGGCGGACGTGGACGAAACCACTCTACGTGGCGACATTTGGCTTTATCAGATGACAAAAGCCTTGAATCAGGTATGGGAATGGCAAAGTCGGCGCCAGATCTTCCCGATCTATCGATGGTAGATGGGCGCGTCTTCCTTCGGTTTCAAGATCCAAGCGGAGATTCTTCACCGAACGGCCGGTCAGCTACGGCCCGTTGGGTGCGATCGGGGCCTTGTATAACGATCACGCTCTGTGAACTACCTCACAGGGCGTCCGGCGTTACCCCGGCGGACTACCATCACCACATGACCTGTGTGCTGCTCGCCGAGGACGATCCGGCGATCTCCGAACCGCTCGCCCGGGCCCTGCGACGCGAGGGCTATGAGGTGCTCGTCCGCGAGGACGGTCCGACCGCACTGGCCGCGGGCCTCACCGAGGAGGTCGACCTCGTCGTCCTGGACCTCGGCCTGCCCGAGATGGACGGCCTGGAGGTCTGCCGCCGCCTGCGTGCCGACGGCAAGAGCTGCCCCGTCCTGGTGCTCACCGCCCGCGCGGACGAGGTGGACACCGTGGTCGGCCTGGACGCCGGTGCCGACGACTACGTCACCAAGCCCTTCCGCCTGGCCGAACTGCTCGCCCGCGTCCGGGCCCTGCTCCGGCGCGGCAACGTCGACCAGCTCACCACCGGCGCGCACGGTGTGAAGATCGACATCGAATCCCACCGCGCCTGGCTCGGCGACGAGGAACTCACCCTCTCCGCCAAGGAGTTCGAGCTGCTGCGGGTCCTGGTCCGGGACGCCGGCCGGGTGGTCACCCGCGAGGAGATCATGCGGCAGGTCTGGGACACCACCTGGTGGACCTCCACCAAGACCCTGGACATGCACATCTCCTGGCTCCGCAAGAAGCTCGGCGACGACGCGGCCAACCCCCGCTACATCGCCACCGTGCGCGGAGTCGGGTTCCGGTTCGAGAAGAATTAGTCCCTGACGGAGAACGGGCCCTCGGCCCGCGGCAGTGGAACACCCCGGGGAGCGGCAGCGTGAAACGCAGGATGATCAACTCGCTGCTGGGCGTCGTCCTGGTGGTCGTCGTGGTGTTCTGCGTGCCGCTCGCCCTGGTCGAGAAGCGGACCATCGTCAACTCGGCCCAGGACCGGGTGGACGCGGCCGCCGTCCGGGTGCTCGCCCTGGTCGAGAGCCGGCTCGCCGCGGGGGAGCCGGTCACCGGGCGGGCCTTCGAGAGCCAGATCACCGAGGGCAGCTACGTCGAGGTGCAGGTGCCCGGCCAGCCGGTGGTCTCCGCGGGCGAGCGCCCCGCCGGGAACCACCTGCTGAAGGCCGTCGAGCGCGGCAACAGCGGCGAGACCGTCACCGTCGAACAGTCCCGCGAGGACGTCGACCACGAGATCGCCAACAACCTGCTGCTGCTCGGCGTGGTCGCCCTGCTCGCCGTCCAGGCCGCGGTGGCCCTCGCCGTCTGGCAGGCCAAGCGGCTCGCCCGGCCGCTCACCGACCTCGCCGAGACCGCCGAGCGGCTCGGCTCCGGCGACCCGCGCCCGCGCGACCGCCGCTACGGGGTGCCCGAGCTCGACCGGGTCGCCGAGGTGCTGGACACCAGCGCCGAGCGGATCGCCCGGATGCTCACCGCCGAGCGCCGGCTCGCCGCCGACGCCTCGCACCAGCTGCGCACCCCGCTCACCGCGCTCTCCATGCGGCTGGAGGAGATCACCGCCCTCGCCGAGGAGCCGGAGACGGTCAAGGAGGAGGCGACCATCGCCCTCCAGCAGGTCGAGCGGCTCACCGACGTGGTCCAGCGGCTGCTCACCACCCAGCGCGACCCGCGCAGCCCCACCGCAGTCGCCTTCGACCTCGACGAGGTGATCAAGCAGCAGGTGGAGGAGTGGGGCCCGACGCTGCGGGAGCAGGGCCGGGTGCTCTCCCTGGAGGGGCTGCACGGGGTCACCGCGGTCGGCACCCCGGGGACGGTCGCCCAGGTGCTGGCCACCCTGATCGAGAACTCGCTGATGCACGGCGCCGGGACGATCACCCTGCGGGTCCGGCCGTCCGGCACCTCGGCGGTGGTCGAGGTCCAGGACCAGGGCGCGGGCGTGCCGGCGGACCTCGGCAACCGGGTGTTCGAACGCGCGGTCAGCGGGCGCAACTCCACCGGCATCGGTCTGGCCGTCGCCCGCGACCTCGCGGAGGCGGACGGCGGGCGGCTCGAACTGCTCTCGCTGAAGCCGGCGGTGTTCGCGCTCTTCCTCGGACGCAGCCACCAGGACTGAACGGGCCCGGGCCCTGGCCAAGGGCGTGTCTGACAATTCCCGCCGGGTGCGCGACGCCGGGGCACGCACCTCGCCGCGTTGTCGTCGGTCGCCAATGCTCCGCAGTGGCTCCCTCCTCCGCCTTGCGATGCACGCACCCCAACGCCGCGCCCTGATCCGACGCGAATGGCCAGACACGCCCTAGTCGAGCTGCGCGTCGCGGACCACGTCGAGGTCGGTGAAGGTGGGCGGCGCGTCGCAGAGCGCCACCATCTCGCGGAAGATCCGGTCGGTCTCGGGCAGGGCGGAGTTCTCCATCGCCGCCGCGTAGGAGGGGAACTCCACGATCTGCACCACGTGCGCGGTGTCGGAACGGTCGGTGCCGATCACCGCGTGGGAAGCGGTCCGCCTGCCCCGGGTCGCCTCGACCCAGGTGTCCAGCAGCCGGTTGAGGTCGTCGAGCCTGTCGGTCCTGCAGTCGATGATCTGGACGAACGTCATGGCGAGCCTCCTGGACCCCCTCGGCCACGATCGTCCGCCGGCCGTGCTCGCCCTCGGTAACCACTGTCCTCCGGCCGCGGCGGACACGGCAAGCCCCGGCGGCCGCGTTCGGGCTGCCGGGGCTGTGGGGAGCGAAGGGGGTGCGAGGGGCGCAGGGGGTGCGGGGCCTACTCGGCCTTGGCGAGGCGGATCCGCTCGGTGGCCAGCATCAGCTCGGCCTGTGCGGCCAGCTCCTGGCCGCTGGTGGCGTCCACCGCCTGCTGGGCGGGCAGTCCGACGGGCTCCGGCACGGCCTTGAACACCCAGGTGCGGTACGAGACGAAGCGGAACACGGTGGCCACGGCGAGGCCGATCACCTTGGCGCCGATCTGCTCGTAGTGCGAGCGCAGGTCGAGCACGTACACCGAGAAGCCGAGGATGCCGGTCTCGATCAGCATGCCGATGCCGCTGTAGACCAGGAAGAGCGTGATCTCGCGCCTGCGGGAGGCGGCGTCGCGGTCCCGGTAGAGCCAGTAGCGGTAGCCCAGGTAGTTGGTCGCGATCGCGATCACCGTCGCGACGATGTTCGACCGGACCGAGGCCAGGCCCATGCCGTTGATGCAGACCCAGAAGACGGCGAAGTTGACCACCACGCCGCTCAGGCCGACGATGCCGAACTTCACGACTTCGCCCGTGATCCCACGCATCTTCTGTGCGAGCGGGGGGTTCGAAGCTGCGGTCGTCGCCATACCGGACTGCCTCCATGTGCCTGCGGGACGAAAGGGCCTGCCGCGACGGCGCGGCCACCCCTTGAGCCCTGCGTGCACGCACATGATCGGACCGCGCAGACCAGGACCTGGCCGTCCAGGCTACCCGCTTCCATCGAACGGCTCAGCCCCCAGGGCGACAGGTTGACATCTACGCGCGTCCGCCCCGACGGCCCCACCGGCGGCTCCACCGCCCCCGACCGGCCCGGATATCCTGGGCCGCGTGACTTCCCCGGGCAATGTGAATTTTCCAGTGGTGGGCATGATCGGTGGCGGGCAGCTGGCCCGCATGGCACACCAGGCGGGCATCCCGCTCGGGGTCAGGTTCAAACTCCTCGCCGACACGCCCCAGGACTCCGCCGCACAGGTGGTGTCCGACGTCGTCCTCGGCGACTACCGCGACCTCGACACCCTGCGCGCCTTCGCCGCCGGCTGCGACGTGATCACCTTCGACCACGAGCACGTCCCCACCGAGCACCTGCGGGCCCTGGAGGCCGACGGCATCGCCGTCCGCCCCGGCCCGGAGGCGCTGGTCAACGCCCAGGACAAGGGCGTGATGCGGGCCAAGCTGGACTCCATCGACGTGCCCTGCCCCCGGCACCGGATCGTCGCCGACCCGGCCGACGTCACCGCCTTCGCCGAGGAGGGCTCCGGTTACCCGGTCGTCCTCAAGACCGTCCGCGGCGGCTACGACGGCAAGGGCGTCTGGGTCGTCGACGACGAGGAGCAGGCGCAGGCCCCGTTCCTGGCCGGCGTCGCGGTGCTGGCCGAGGAGAAGGTCGACTTCGTCCGCGAGCTGGCCGCCAACGTGGTCCGCTCGCCCAGTGGCCAGGCCGTCGCCTACCCGGTGGTGGAGAGCGTCCAGGAGAACGGCGTCTGCGCCGAGGTCACCGCCCCCGCGCCGGACCTCGACCCGGCCCTGTCCGACGAGGCCCAGCAGCTCGCCCTGCGGATCGCCGGCGACCTCGGCATCGTCGGCCACCTCGCCGTCGAGCTGTTCCAGACCCGGGACGGCCGCATCCTCGTCAACGAGCTGGCCATGCGCCCGCACAACTCCGGGCACTGGACCCAGGACGGCGCCGTCACCTCGCAGTTCGAGAACCACCTGCGGGCCGTCCTCGACCTCCCGCTCGGCGACCCCCGCCCGCGCGCCAAGTGGACCGTCATGGTCAACGTCCTCGGCGGCGACTACCCGGACATGTACCGCCCCTTCCTGCACTGCATGGCCCGCGACCCCGGGCTGCGGATCCACATGTACGGGAAGGACGTGAAGCCCGGCCGCAAGGTCGGCCACGTCAACGTCTTCGGGGACGACCTCGAAGACGTCCGCGAGCGCGCCCGCCACGCGGCCGCCTACCTGCGAGGAACGATCACCGAATGAGCCCCGCTTCGACCGCCCCCCTCGTCGGCATCGTGATGGGCTCGGACTCCGACTGGCCGGTCATGGAGGCCGCCGCCCAGGCGCTCGACGAGTTCGAGATCCCCTACGAGGTGGACGTCGTCTCCGCCCACCGGATGCCCCGCGAGATGGTCGCGTACGGCGAGAACGCCCACCTGCGCGGCCTGAAGGCGATCATCGCCGGCGCCGGCGGCGCGGCCCACCTGCCGGGCATGCTCGCCTCCGTCACCCCGCTGCCGGTCATCGGCGTGCCGGTGCCGCTGCGCTACCTGGACGGCATGGACAGCCTGCTGTCGATCGTCCAGATGCCGGCCGGCGTGCCGGTGGCGACCGTCTCGGTGGCGGGCGCGCGCAACGCCGGCCTGCTCGCGGTGCGGATGCTCGCCGCCTTCGACCCCGAACTCGCCGAGAAGATGACCGAGTTCCAGGCCGAGCTGAACAACCAGGCCACCGAGAAGGGCCAGAAGCTGCGCGCCAAGGTGGCCGGTTCCTCCTCCTTCGGCTTCGGCAAGTAATTCCCCTGGTGGGGGTGGGGTAGAACAACCCGTATGACTTCTCGGACGGACTCCCCCACCCCGCTGGACCGCGCCCGCGCCCTGCTGCGCACCGCCCCCGTGGTGGACGGCCACAACGACCTCCCCTGGGCGATGCGCGAGCAGGCCGGATACGACCTCGGCGCGCTCGACCTCGCCGCCGACCAGAGCGACCGCCTGCACACCGACCTCGCCCGCCTCGCGGAGGGCGGGGTCGGCGCGCAGTTCTGGTCCGTCTACGTCCCCTCCTCGCTGGCCGGCGACCACGCCGTGAGCGCCACCCTGGAGCAGATCGACTTCGTCCACGCCCTGGTCGAGCGCTACCCGGACCGGCTGCGCCTGGCCCGTACCGCCGCGGACATCGAGGCCGCCCGCGCCGAGGGCCGGATCGCCTCCCTGATGGGTGCCGAGGGCGGCCACTCCATCGACTGCTCGCTGGCCACCCTGCGCGCCCTGTACGAGCTGGGCGTGCGGTACCTGACGCTCACCCACAACGACAACGTGCCGTGGGCGGACTCCGCCACCGACAAGCCGGTGGCCGGCGGGCTGACCCGGTTCGGCGAGGAGGTCGTCCGGGAGATGAACCGGCTCGGCATGCTGGTCGACCTCTCGCACGTCTCCGCCGACACCATGCGCGACGCCCTGCGGGTGACCGAGGCGCCGGTCGTCTTCTCGCACTCCTCCTCGCGCGCGGTCTGCGACCACCCGCGCAACATCCCGGACGACGTGCTCGCCCAGCTGCCCGCCAACGGCGGCGTGGCGATGGCGACCTTCGTGCCCAAGTTCATCCTGCCCGCGGCCATCGACTGGACCAGGGCCGCCGACGAGAACATGCGCGCCCACGGCTTCCACCCGCTGGACACCACCCCGCCGGCCATGGAGCGCCAGCGCGCCTTCGAGGCCGCCAACCCGCGCCCGATCGCCACCCCGGCCACCGTCGCCGACCACCTCGACCACATGCGCGAGGTGGCCGGCATCGACCACATCGGCATCGGCGGCGACTTCGACGGCACCGCCTTCCTGCCGGACGGCCTGGACTCGGTGGCCGGCTACCCCAACCTGGTCGCCGAACTCCTCGGCCGCCACTGGTCGGAGGCCGACCTGGCCAAGCTCACCTGGCACAACGCCGTGCGCGTCCTGCGCGACGCCGAATCGGCGGCCGCCGGGCTGCGCGCGAGCCGCCGCCCGTCCATCGCCACCATCGCGCAGCTGGACGGCCCTGCGGCCTAGGTGTTCTGTCCCGTGAGCCTGGGGATCTCGATGGCCGGGCACCTGTCCATCACCATGGCGAGCCCGGCCGCCCGGGTCCGCCCGTAGGCGGCCTCGTCGACGACGCCCAGCTGGAACCAGACCGCCTTCGCCCCGGCGGCCACCGCCTGGTCGGCCACCTCCCCGGCGAGTTCGGACCGGACGAACACGTCCACCACGTCGACCGGGAACGGCACCTCGGCGAGCGAGGCGTAGCCCTGCTCGCCGAGGACCGTCTCGGCCTTCGGGTGCACGGGCACGATCCGCTTGCCGTACTCCTGGAGCGCCCTGGCCACCCTGTACGCGGCGCGGGCGGTGTTGGTGGACAGGCCCACCACCGCCCAGGTGTCGCCGGTGCGGGTGAGGATCTCGCGGACCGCCGCTTCGTCGCCGTAGCTCGTCATGCCGGTACCAACGACGTTCGCGGGCGCCGGATTCCTGGGCTCAGATGTTGGTGGCGTTGAGCTTGACCAGGGCCGTCGTGTCGTTGTCGTACGTGACCTCCAGTTCGACGACCCAGGCCTTCCCCCGGGGCCGGTTCCCATCCGTCTCGTCGCGGTTCCGGAGGGTCATTCCCCAGGTCTCGTCGCTGATCAGCCGGACGCGCGGGAACGCGGCGACCAGCCGGGCGGTCAGGTCGGTCCGGGGCATCCGGAACTCGCCGGTGTACCCCTGCTCCTGCCAGCCGCTGGTGTCCGTGCAGTGGGCACCGGTGGCCTGTGCGGGCATGGATCCGCCCGCGAAGTCCACGACCTCCGAGCAGTCGGCCTTGACGGGTTCGCCGGAGGCGAGGTCGTCGAGGGCGAGCGCGAAGCGGCTCGCGAGGAAGAGCAGGAGCGCGGCGACCGCCGCGCAGCCGACGGCCAACCGGACGAACGACTTGCGCATGAAGGACCCCCCGGTCTTCGGACCACCGCGGACAGCGGGTGGCCCGATCCTCGCACGAGAGTTGAACATGTTCAAATGTGTGGGTCCGGGAACGCGCGAGCGCCCGCCCCCGGGGTCGGGGACGGGCGCTCGGGAGCGGACTCGTCAGCTCGGGCGGCCCAGGGCGCGGTAGGTCCAGCCGGCGGCCCGCCAGGCCTCGGCGTCCAGGACGTTGCGGCCGTCGAGGAGGCGGCGCTCGGCGACCACGGCGCCGAGCGCGGACGGGTCCAGCTCGCGGAACTCGGACCACTCGGTGAGGTGGAGGACCACGTGGGCGCCCTCGGCGGCCTCCAGGGCTGAGTGGGCGTAGGTGAGGGACGGGAACATCTTGCGGGCGTTGTCCACGGCCTTCGGGTCGTAGACGGTGACCTGGGCGCCCTGGAGCTGGATCTGGGCGGCCACGTTGAGGGCGGGGGAGTCCCGGATGTCGTCCGAGTTGGGCTTGAAGGCGGCGCCGAGGACGGCGACCCGGCGGCCCAGGAAGCCGCCGCCGCACTGCTCGCGGGCCAGCTCGACCATCCGGGAGCGGCGCCGCATGTTGATCGAGTCGACCTCGCGCAGGAAGGTCAGCGCCTGGTCGGCGCCGAGCTCGCCGGCCCGGGCCATGAACGCCCGGATGTCCTTGGGCAGGCAGCCGCCGCCGAAACCGAGGCCGGAGTTGAGGAACTTGCCGCCGATCCGCTCGTCGTAGGCGAGCGCCTTGCTGAGCTGGGTGACGTCCGCGCCGGCCGCCTCGCAGACCTCGGCCATCGCGTTGATGAAGGAGATCTTGGTGGCCAGGAAGGAGTTGGCGGCCGCCTTGACCAGTTCGGCGGTCGCGAAGTCGGTGACCATGAACGGCACCCCGGCCGCGATCGGCTCCGCGTACACCTCGCGCAGCACCCGCTCGGCCCGCTCGCTCTGGGCGCCGACCACGATCCGGTCCGGCCGCAGGGTGTCCTGCACGGCGAACCCCTCGCGCAGGAACTCCGGGTTCCAGGCGAGTTCGGCGCCCTCGCCGACCGGCGCCAGCGCGGCCAGCCGCTCGGCCAGCCGGGCCGCCGAACCGACCGGGACGGTGGACTTGCCGACCACCAGGGCGGGACGGGTCAGGTGCGGCGCGAGCTCGTCGATCGCGGTGTCGACGTACGACATGTCGGCGGCGAACTCGCCCTTGCGCTGCGGAGTGTTGACGCAGATGAAGTGCACGTCGCCGAACTCGGCGGCCTCCTGGGC
Organism: Kitasatospora sp. NPDC058048; assembly: GCF_042885555.1. Lineage (NCBI taxonomy): Bacteria > Bacillati > Actinomycetota > Actinomycetes > Kitasatosporales > Streptomycetaceae > Kitasatospora > Kitasatospora sp. NPDC058048. The sequence continues at coordinate 130,498 of NZ_JBHVRT010000027.1, forward strand.
GGAGGTGGTGAAGCGCAGCCGTCCGGTCGAACCCTCGTGCCCGGCCACGTGCTTGAGCAGCAGTTCGGAGAGCCCCGGCTCGTACATCGGGACGCGGCCCGCGGTCAGCATGGCGATCTTGTCCGGGTCGATGTCCAGACCCAGCACCTCGAAGCCGAACTCGGCCATCGCGGCGGCGTGCGTGGCGCCGAGGTAGCCGGTGCCGATCACGGAGATGCGGAGGGTCACGGGTTCTCCTTGGATGCGGACGCGACCAGTACGGATGCCCTGATGCTATCCGCCCGCCGAGGGCGCACCGGGATCACCTGCACGCCCGAGGGACCGCCCTGAACGCTAGGCAGCCGCAGGTCGGCGCCCTAGGATCTCTACTGAACGGTAGTTAACCGCGGATTCGACTCGCACCGGGCGTCGATCGGACCTCGATCGGGCACCGGTCACTGAACGACGAGGCAGGCATCATGGCGGGCAGCGCAGGGGCGGCTGACTTCGATCTCTTCCGGATCTCCGAGGAGCACGGGATGCTCCGTGAGGCGGTGCGTTCGCTGGCCGAGGCGAAGATCGCTCCGTTCGCGGCGGA